>NZ_CP096205.1:2113125-2415000 GCF_023195775.1 Flavobacterium azooxidireducens | reverse complement strand
GAATATCGGAGTCGAACCGATGACCTCCTGCGTGCAAGGCAGGCGCTCTAGCCAGCTGAGCTAATCCCCCGTCTTTTAGTTGCCAGTTAACAGTTATTAGTTAACAGTACTTATAACGGCTCACTCAACCCCTAGAATTTCCTTTAAGCCTAAAATAGTAGTCCCGCCCAGACTCGAACTGGGGACCCCTACATTATCAGTGTAGTACTCTAACCAGCTGAGCTACGAGACTCTGTATTTTTGCTTAATTGTATTATTTGAATTAACAGCGAGAGTAAAATCAATCTCTTGATTATTTTCTTTTACCCAGAAACTTCTTATGTCTCTAGAAAGGAGGTGTTCCAGCCGCACCTTCCGGTACGGCTACCTTGTTACGACTTAGCCCCAGTTACCAGTTTTACCCTAGGCAGCTCCTTGCGGTCACCGACTTCAGGTACCCCCAGCTTCCATGGCTTGACGGGCGGTGTGTACAAGGCCCGGGAACGTATTCACCGGATCATGGCTGATATCCGATTACTAGCGATTCCAGCTTCACGGAGTCGAGTTGCAGACTCCGATCCGAACTGAGAACGGTTTTGTAGATTCGCTCCAACTTGCGTTGTGGCTGCTCTCTGTACCGTCCATTGTAGCACGTGTGTAGCCCAAGGCGTAAGGGCCGTGATGATTTGACGTCATCCCCACCTTCCTCACAGTTTGCACTGGCAGTCTCGTTAGAGTTCCCGACATGACTCGCTGGCAACTAACAACAGGGGTTGCGCTCGTTATAGGACTTAACCTGACACCTCACGGCACGAGCTGACGACAACCATGCAGCACCTTGTAAATTGTCCGAAGAAAAAACAGTTTCCTGTCCTGTCAATCTACATTTAAGCCTTGGTAAGGTTCCTCGCGTATCATCGAATTAAACCACATGCTCCACCGCTTGTGCGGGCCCCCGTCAATTCCTTTGAGTTTCAAACTTGCGTTCGTACTCCCCAGGTGGGATACTTATCACTTTCGCTTAGCCACTGAGATTGCTCCCAACAGCTAGTATCCATCGTTTACGGCGTGGACTACCAGGGTATCTAATCCTGTTCGCTACCCACGCTTTCGTCCATCAGCGTCAATATATTGTTAGTAACCTGCCTTCGCAATTGGTATTCCATGTAATATCTAAGCATTTCACCGCTACACTACATATTCTAGTTACTTCACAATAATTCAAGCCCTACAGTATCAATGGCAGTTTCCTAGTTGAGCTAGGAGATTTCACCACTGACTTATAAGGCCGCCTACGGACCCTTTAAACCCAATGATTCCGGATAACGCTTGGATCCTCCGTATTACCGCGGCTGCTGGCACGGAGTTAGCCGATCCTTATTCTTACGGTACCGTCAAGTCACTACACGTAGTGGTGTTTCTTCCCGTATAAAAGCAGTTTACAATCCATAGGACCGTCTTCCTGCACGCGGCATGGCTGGGTCAGAGTTGCCTCCATTGCCCAATATTCCTCACTGCTGCCTCCCGTAGGAGTCTGGTCCGTGTCTCAGTACCAGTGTGGGGGATCTCCCTCTCAGGACCCCTACCCATCATCGTCTTGGTAAGCCGTTACCTTACCAACTAACTAATGGGACGCATGCTCATCTTGTACCGATAAATCTTTAATATCATGTTGATGCCAACTCGATATACTATGAGGCATTAATCCAAATTTCTCTGGGCTATTCCTCTGTACAAGGTAGATTGCATACGCGTTACGCACCCGTGCGCCGGTCTCAAAGGAGCAAGCTCCTTCTACCCCTCGACTTGCATGTGTTAGGCCTGCCGCTAGCGTTCATCCTGAGCCAGGATCAAACTCTTCATCGTATATTTTTTTGAGCTAATTGCTTAGCTACATTTTTTTAGACGAAGTTTAACTAGGTATATTCTTTAATCTTTCGATTAACCTTACTCTCTCTTTTTTTTCGATTCTATTTTCCGGACAACTCTCGAGTTGTCCCTACCGATAAAATCGTGCTGTCAATTCAATATGTCTATGAACGTGTCTTCTTGTTTTTCTTAAATGCTCCTGCGATTAAAATCGTAAGCTAGTCATCTAAGCGGGTGCAAAAGTACAACTTCTTTTTGATTAGGCAAGCTTTTCGAAAAAAAAATTTATTTTTCTTTTTTTCTGACAAGTCTCGACTTGTCACTACACCTTTTTTTGTCGTTTGTGGAGGGCAAAGATACTACTCTTTTTTCTCTCCTACCAAATCTTTTTATAGATTTTTTTTAACTTCAATTTTCTGTAGAACGTCGCTCTGAATGCGGGTGCAAAAGTAGTACTCTTTTTGGGCTTTCCAAATCTTTTTTAAACTCTTTTTGAAAGTTTTTTTTAACTCGTTGGTTGTGAGATGGAAATAATCGAAAGTTTTTTGTTTAGCGTTTGGGGTTTCTCACAGAAAGCACGGAATACACAGAATAGGATTGCTTCGCTATGGTTGTTTGCCACTAAGAAAGAAAGGCACGAAGCTTTTGACTAGTGGCTCCAGTTTTGCCTGCTTCGCAGGAGATTCCTTCGCCAGTTCGCTATCGCTCGTGTCCTATTTCGACTTCGTCTTCTTGCGGAATGACAAAACTGCAACTGATGACTGAAAACTGCAAACTGACCACTGCTCCCCTAGCCCCGATTGAAATGGAAAGCCTTGTGAAGGATTGTTGTATTTTTTCTTGGCGAAAAAAAGCGACCAACGGAAGCTCTTTTTTGGCCTTAGAAAAAAACAACAAGACAAACAAGCTTGGAATGGAAAGCGGGAAATGGCTTCTGAAAATTCTTGTTTTAATATTACCTATATATATTGTGTGGGATTTTGTAATCTTATATATTTGCAGTCCATAAAAATTTAGGCATGATAAAAATTAGTTTACCTGACGGTTCGGTTAAGGAGTTTGAGAAGAATTCGACTCCGATGGATGTTGCGAGAAGTATTAGTGAAGGTTTGGCGAGAAATGTGATTTCTGCGTCTTATAACGGCACTATTGTGGAAACGACGACGGAATTGACCACGGACGGTTCACTCATATTATATACGTGGAATGACAAAGAAGGCAAAAAGGCTTTTTGGCATTCGACTTCGCACGTGATGGCTCAGGTTTTGGAGGAGCAATATCCGGGAATTAAGTTAACGCTTGGTCCGGCGATTGATAATGGGTTTTATTATGATGTGGATTTTGGTGATACGAAAATTACGGAAGCCGAATTTAAAGCGATTGAAGACCGAGTTTTAGAAGTTTCGAGAGAGAAGCACGAGTTTAAAATGCGTTCGGTTTCGAAAGCGGAAGCTTTAGAAGTGTATAAAAATAATGAATATAAGACGGAATTGATTTCGAATTTAGAAGACGGAACGATTACGTTTTGTGATCACGCTAATTTTTTTGATTTGTGTCGTGGTGGTCATATTCCGAATACGGGATTGATTAAGGCGATGAAAATTATGAGTGTTGCCGGTGCGTATTGGCGTGGTGACGAAAAGAACAAGCAGTTGACACGTGTTTACGGTATTTCGTTTCCGAAGCAAAAAGAGTTGACAGAATATTTGGAATTGCTGGAAGAAGCCAAACGCAGAGACCACAGAAAGTTAGGAAAAGAGTTGGATTTATTTGCTTTTTCGCAAAAAGTGGGTCAAGGTTTGCCGTTATGGTTGCCAAAAGGTGCTGCTTTGCGTGATCGCTTGGAGCAATTTTTGAAAAAAGCTCAGAAAAAAGCGGGTTATGAGCAAGTGGTGACGCCACATATTGGTCAGAAAGAGTTATATGTGACTTCGGGACACTATGCTAAATATGGTGCTGATAGTTTTCAGCCGATTCACACTCCGGCAGAAGGTGAAGAATTTTTGTTGAAGCCGATGAATTGTCCGCATCACTGTGAAATTTACAATACAAGACCGTGGAGTTATAAAGATTTACCGAAGCGTTATGCAGAATTTGGAACGGTTTATCGTTATGAGCAAAGTGGTGAATTGCACGGATTGACACGAGTTCGCGGATTTACGCAAGATGATGCCCATATTTTTTGTACACCAGACCAATTGGACAGCGAGTTTAAAAAAGTAATTGATTTGGTTTTGTATGTTTTCAGTTCGTTAGGATTTGAGAATTTTACGGCTCAGATTTCGTTGAGAGATCAAGAGAATAGAGAAAAATATATTGGTAGCGATGAAAATTGGGAAAAAGCAGAAAATGCTATCATCAATGCAGCTCGAGATAAAGGTTTAAATACGGTTGTAGAATATGGCGAAGCTGCTTTTTACGGACCGAAATTAGACTTTATGGTGAAAGACGCTTTGGGAAGACAATGGCAATTGGGAACGATTCAAGTAGATTATAATTTACCGGAGCGTTTTGAATTGAATTATAAAGGAGCGGATAATGAAATGCATCGTCCGGTGATGATTCACCGAGCACCATTTGGTTCGATGGAACGATTTATTGCGATTTTATTGGAACATACAGCAGGAAATTTCCCACTATGGTTAATGCCTGAGCAAGCTATAATCTTGTCTTTGAGCGAGAAATATGAAAATTATGCCGAAAAAGTTTTAACTTTGCTAGAAAATCACGAAATTCGCGGCCTGCTTGACAACCGCAACGAGACAATTGGCAAGAAAATCAGGGATGCGGAAGTGAAGAAAATTCCGTTTATGATTATCGTTGGCGATGAAGAAGAGAAGAACGGCACGATTTCTGTTAGAAGGCACGGTCAAGAAGGAAAAGGAAATATCACGGTTACAGTTGAAGAATTTGCTAAAATTGTAAACGAAGAAATAAGCAAAACATTAAAACCATTTGTAGTTTAACTTAAAAATTAAAAGTCATAGCAATTAGAAACAACAGGGGATATCAACCCAGAGTAGAAAAGAAGGCAGCACATAGAATTAACAATTTAATTCGTGTTCCCGAAGTGCGATTGGTAGGTGAAAACATCGAGCCAGGGGTTTACAAAATCTCTGAAGCTTTGCGTTTAGCCGAAGAATTCGAGGTGGATTTGGTAGAAATTTCTCCCAATGCAGAGCCACCGGTTTGTAAATTAATGGACTACGGTAAATTTATCTACGAGCAAAAGAAAAGAGATAAAATGCTCAAAGCCAAATCGACTCAAATTGTAGTGAAAGAAATTCGTTTTGGACCACAAACGGATGAGCATGATTATGAGTTTAAAAAGAAAAATGCTGAGAAATTCTTAAAAGAAGGAGCAAAATTAAAAGCTTTTGTATTCTTTAAAGGACGTTCGATTATTTATAAAGAACAAGGTCAAATTCTTTTATTACGTTTGGCTCAAGATTTAGAAGATTTAGGAAAAGTGGAAGCTTTGCCTGTTTTAGAAGGAAAGCGAATGATTATGTATCTCGCTCCTAAGAAGAAGAAGTAAGCAGTTTTCAGTTTTCAGTCGCAGTAAGCAGATGAAAAATGAAAGTAAAATAAGTAAGTAAGTTGAATCACAAATAAATTTGGGAAATTATGCCTAAAATGAAAACAAAATCCAGTGCTAAGAAGCGATTCAAAGTAACTGGCTCTGGAAAAATCAAGAGAAAGCACGCTTTTAAAAGTCACATTTTGACTAAAAAATCTAAAAAGCGTAAATTAGCTTTAACTCATTCGACTTTGGTTCACAAAACCGATGAGAAAAGCATTAAACAACAATTAAGAATCATCTAATTTAGTTTGCAGTGATCAGTACTTAGTAAGTAGTTTTAGAACTGAATACTAAAAATCTGAAAACTGAACACTTTGTTAAAAATTCTTTAGGTTAAAAATTATTTAATAACCTTGGAGTACGGCCGATAAGTTCCCTTGATTAAATTCGGGACGCCTGCTACAAAAAAACAAGAAAATTATGCCAAGATCAGTAAATTCGGTTGCTAAAAGAGCACGAAGAAAAAAAGTATTAAAGCAAGCCAAAGGTTTCTTTGGTAGACGTAAAAACGTTTGGACGGTTGCTAAAAACGCGGTTGAAAAAGCCATGGTTTATGCATACCGTGACAGAAGACAAAACAAAAGAAACTTCCGTTCGTTATGGATCATGCGTATCAACGCTGGTGCTCGTTTGGAAGGAATGAGTTATTCTCAATTCATCGGAAAAGTAAAATCTAACGGTATCGAATTGAACCGTAAAGTGCTTGCAGATTTAGCAATGAATCATCCGGAAGCTTTTAAAGCAATTTTGAATAAAGTAAAATAAACGTTTTAACAATCCGATTTTAACTTACTTATATAGAAAAGAGTTGTCTGAAAAGGCAGCTCTTTTTTTATTATCTTTATACGGTATTATACTCTTTAAAATCTCAACTTATGTTACGAGTAATTTTAGGCTCTGTTTTGGTAATTATAACGATGCTACTTGTTCCTTCAGTAGAAAAAGCGTTGTTTTTCCTACCACTCATTTTTGCACTTTCAGTAAGTTTAGTGAATACTGACAAACTCAAACTAAACAAAGCTATGGGAATTGTTTTAAGTGTTGGTCAAAGTTATTTGGTTTTTCTTGGATTAGGTATTGTGATTTACTTTTTTGATGAATGGATTCAAAACATTACCAATGGAGATAGTTCAGAATTAGAAGGCGTAGCATTGATAACTATTGGCGGTTATTTAGCAGCATTGTTGCTCTTTTATTTCCACTCATTTTTGTTTAAAGTAATCGATTTTAAATTTAGTTTTTGGGCAATTAGTATATGCCACACACTTGTTGTAATTGTGATGTTTGTTTTTTCTAAAAATGAATATCTTCAGTTTGGAGTAGAAAAATTTCCAGCCTATTTAATTTCATGGTGCATTTTCATTAGCTTAGCCTATAGTATTTCGCTTAATAAAGAACTTTTCTACAAATCATCAAAAGTATTAACCAGCGAGTCTCAAAATGCTTAAATCAATGGTGCTTTTCTTCTAAATTCAAGAAAAATAATTAATTCTGATTTCGAAATTTCTCCGTAAAAAAATGTTTTTAGGATATACTTAATCTTTCTATCTTTGAGAAAAATATAAACTCATGCCACAAATTACGATTCTTTCACATCAGGAAATTGAGCATAAAATTAAACGAATTGCTTATCAAATCTACGAAACATTTGTAGATGAAGAAGAAATTATTCTTGCCGGAATTGCTAAAAATGGATATATTTTTGCAGAAAAATTGGCGGCAGAATTAAGCAAAATTTCTTCATTAAAAATAGCATTGTGTGAAGTTTATATTGATAAGCAAGATCCGTTTAAGCCAATAACTACTTCCCTTTCGAAAGATGATTATCAAAACAAAGGCATAATTCTGGTTGATGATGTTTTAAACTCCGGTACAACATTGGTTTATGGTGTGAAGCACTTCTTAGATGTTCCGTTAAAAAAATTCAAAACAGCAGTGTTAGTGGATAGAAATCACAAAAAATATCCGGTAAAAGTCGATTTTAAAGGCATTTCGCTATCTACTTCACTACAAGAACATGTGCAAGTGGTTTTTGAAAATGATAGTAGTCATGCTTATTTAAGCAACTAATTTCTTAATTTCCTCCACAACATCTTCAATTGATTTGTCGTCAGTAGAAATTATATATTTTGCTTGATGATAATAAAAACTTCTATCAAAAAGATGTTTGGCTATAAATTCTTTTAAGTCCTCCTCAGCCATTTCTGAAATAATTGGTCTAGCTGATTTGTTTTTATTCAAACGTCTATAAAGCTCTTCTACGGAAGTTTTTAAATATACTGAAACTACACCCTCATTTTGCAAGAAAAGGTGATTATTCGCATAGCAGGGCGTTCCTCCACCCAAACTCAAAACAAATTCGTCGTCCGATTCAATTAATTTTTTAAAAACTTCATGTTCTAATTTTCTAAAATAAAGTTCTCCTTTGGTTTTAAAGATAGAATTGATTGATAAATTTTGTTCATTTTCAATTAAAACATCCAAGTCCAAATGATTTTTTTTTAAAACATTTGATAGTTTTGAAGCAATGATACTCTTTCCTGAACCCATGTAACCAAGTAAAATAATTTTTTTTTGCATAATAAATCCCTGTATAATAAGGCATTAAGAAAGATTAAATTAAAAATACAAATTTAAGACAATTTTGCTTTGAAAAATAAATAATAAGACCGTATATTTGCACCCGCATTCAAGAAATTGTATTTGACTCGATAGCTCAGTTGGTAGAGCACAACACTTTTAATGTTGGGGTCCTGGGTTCGAGCCCCAGTCGGGTCACAAAGAGATGTTGCAGTGCAACATCTTTACAGGTTTTGAAGGATGCATTGACTCGATAGCTCAGTTGGTAGAGCACAACACTTTTAATGTTGGGGTCCTGGGTTCGAGCCCCAGTCGGGTCACAAAAGAGACGTTGCAGTGCAACGTCTTTACTTTTTTAGGTTACAAGGCCACGTGGAGAAATTGGTAGACTTGCCATCTTGAGGGGGTGGTGCTGAAAGGCGTGTGGGTTCGAATCCCATCGTGGTCACATAATAAACTTTAAAAAACGTTAAGTGTTCTTAGCGTTTTTTTGTTTAATAAATTGAATTTCTAAGCCCAATTTAATTTCATTTTGCAATCGATTATCCTTCAAATTTCAATTATTGTATTATTTTTCCTTATTAATTATATAAATTTCTAAAATAAACAATAAAAAAATAGTTCATTAATTAATAATTACTAATTTTGTTTAACAAATATAGTGAAAGAATGAACAATGTAAAAAACGTTTTCAGTATCAAAGATCTTGAAAATTTATCTGGCATCAAAGCTCATACAATTAGGATATGGGAAAAACGATACAACGTTTTAGAACCAATGCGAACAGACACCAACATTCGCTATTATGATTTACCGGCTCTTCAGAAGCTTTTAAACATCACATTGCTTCACAACCACGGCTACAAAATATCAAAAATATCAAAACTAACTCCTGATAAAATAAGTATTTTAGTTAGAGAAATCGTGAATGAAAAAAGCGTTAAACATCATGCCATTAATGCGTTCAAAATGGCCATGATGAATTTTGATCAAACGTTATTTTTTAATACTTATACTAATTTACTATCCGAAAAATCATTTCGAGAGGTTTTTTATGAGATTTTCATTCCGCTTATGAATGAAATTGGTTTGCTTTGGCAATCTGAAACCATTTCACCCGCTCATGAACATTTTATCAGTTATTTGGTAAAGCAAAAATTATTAGTCAATACCGAAAAAATTCAGCTTTTAGAACCAACCAAAGACGATCGTGTATTTGTACTTTTCCTTCCATTGAACGAAATTCATGAACTAGGATTGATGTATCTTAACTATGAAATTATTCTAAATGGATATAAAACGATATATTTGGGAGAAAGTGTTCCCATTGAAAGTTTAAAAGACATTAAAAAATATTTTGACAAAGTAACTTACATATCATATATGACCGTTGAACCATCAAAAGATGATATCAATAATTATCTAAAAGAAATTCATACCGAAATTTTAGAAAGTCATGGATCTGAATTATGGACAATTGGCAGACTAACCGAATTTATAAAAGAAGAACAACATCCCAATGTAAAAGTGTTCAGCTCGATTTTAGAAATGTCAAATAATCTTTAATTTTTACTTAAATCTTTTTTTTGTTTAACTTTTTACCTATATTTGTTAAACAATATGAAAAAAGATATATTTATAATCGGATCCGGATTTTCAGCTTTAGCTGCTTCTTGTTATTTAGCTAAAGAAGGTAACACTGTTACTGTTTTTGAAAAAAATTCCACTATTGGCGGCAGAGCCAGGCAACTCAAAAAAGAAGGTTTTACATTCGATATTGGTCCAACTTGGTATTGGATGCCGGATGTTTTTGAACGTTTTTTTAATGATTTTGGGAAAAAGCCTTCCGATTATTACGAGTTAATTAAACTTTCTCCGGCCTATCAGGTTTATTTTGGTATTCAAGATTTTGTAACTATTGCAGATAATTTAAAAGACATCATCAAAACCTTTGAAAGTATAGAAAAAGGAAGCGGTGCCGTATTAGAAAGATTCATGTCCGAAGCAAAAAGTAATTATGATATTGCTATAAAAAATTTAGTTTACAGACCGGGAGTTTCGCCACTTGAATTAATTACGCCAGAAACTGCTTTAAAAGTAGGGCAATTTTTTTCAAACATTAGTAAGGAAGTTAGAAAGCGATTTAAGAATCAAAAATTAGTTCAAATACTTGAATTTCCGGTATTATTTTTAGGAGCAAAACCTCAAGATACGCCGGCATTTTACAGTTTTATGAATTTTGCCGATTTCGGAATGGGAACTTGGCATCCTAAAAACGGAATGTATAGCGTGATTTTAGCCATGGAAGCATTGGCTAACGAATTAGGCGTAAAAATTCAAACCAATTCAAATGTTGAAAAAATAATTGTAAAACAAAAAAAAGCAGTCGGTATCAAAGTGAATGGTGAAGAAAAGTTTTGTGATGTTGTACTCAGTGGTGCAGACTACCATCATTCGGAAACATTACTGGATATAGAACACCGAGCTTATTCTGAATCGTATTGGGAAAAGAAAACGTTTGCTCCTTCTTCCCTCCTCTTTTATGTAGGTTTTGATAAAAAAATTGAGAAAGTAGAACATCATACCCTATTCTTTGATGTATCTTTCGATAAACATGCCGAAGCGATTTATGATAATCCAGCATGGCCGGAAGAACCGCTATTTTATGCTAGTTTTCCATCTAAAACAGATGATTCTGCAGCACCTACTGGTAAAGAAGCCGGAATATTTCTAATTCCACTTGCACCCGGAATTGATGATACGGAAGAGATTAGAGAAAAGTATTTTAATATTATCATCAACCGATTTGAAAAACTAACAGAGCAATCTGTCAAAGAGAATGTTATATTTAAAGAATCGTATTGTGTGAATGATTTTATAAAAGACTATAATTCATACAAAGGAAATGCCTACGGAATGGCCAACACATTATTTCAAACTGCATTTTTAAGACCAAAACTGAAAAGCAAAAAAGTTGAAAACTTGTTTTTTACCGGTCAGCTAACAGTTCCAGGTCCGGGAGTACCACCTTCTTTAATTTCAGGGAAATTGGCTTCTGAATTGATCCAAAAAAATTCAACAAAACGTTAAAAATTCTTGCTATGAAATCTATTTTTGACAATATATCTTATGAATGCAGTAGAAATGTAACTAAAACGTATAGCACATCATTTTCTTCTGCAGTAAAAATGTTGGCTCCTTCCATCCGTCAGGATATTTATAATATTTATGGTTTTGTTCGATTTGCCGATGAAATTGTAGATTCATTTCATGATTATGATAAAGAAACCTTATTTACTTTATTTGAAAGTGATTTACAAAATGCTCTTCACCATAAAATTAGTTTAAATCCTATTTTAAATTCATTTCAACACACTGTAAATCGTTATGACATTCCAAAAGAATTGATAGACGCGTTTATGAAAAGTATGAAATTAGATTTGCATAAAACGGAATATAAAACTTCTGAAGAATACCAAGAATATATTTATGGATCGGCAGATGTAGTTGGATTAATGTGTTTAAAAGTGTTTGTAAATGGCAACGACAGTAAGTTTGATGAACTAAAAGAAAGTGCTATGCGGTTGGGTTCTGCTTTTCAAAAAGTGAATTTTTTGAGAGATTTGAAAGCAGATTACGAAGAGCTAAATAGAACGTATTTCCCTAACACAGATTTAAGTCAGTTGGATGAAACATCAAAACAAATCATTATTGCTGAAATCGAAGCCGATTTTGAAGCCGGTTATGAAGGAATTCGTAAATTGCCAATTGAAGCAAAATTTGGTGTTTACACAGCGTATGTTTATTACAAAAAATTACTTTCTAAACTTAAAAAAACACCTTCATTAGCCATAAAAAACACCAGAATTAGAGTTTCTGACTATCAAAAAGTAGGATTATTGGCAAAATGTTACATTAATTACAGATTAAAAACAATATAATATGCACATTGCGATTCACATTTTAGTCTTCTTTTTAACCTTTTTCATGATGGAATTCATGGCTTGGTTCACACATAAATATGTTATGCATGGATTTTTGTGGCATTTGCATGCCGATCATCACAAAAAAGATCATGATTCATGGTTTGAACGAAATGATGCGTTTTTTATTTTTTATGCTATTGTGAGCATTAGTTTCTTTTTGCTTTGGAAATACAACATTTTAGAAATCGGTTTAGCCATTGGAATAGGAATCTTTGCTTATGGATTAGCTTACTTTTTCGTACACGATATTTTTATTCATCAACGCTTCAAATTATTTAGAAATGCCAACAATATTTATGCAAAAGCTGTGAGAAGAGCTCATAAAATGCATCACAAACATCTTGGCAAAGAACATGGAGAATGTTTTGGAATGTTGGTTGTACCGTGGAAATATTTCAAAAAATAAAAAAATCCACATCAAAAAATAGCAAATTCACATTAATTAATAACTTGCAGAAAAAGTAAACGGTTTTTGAAAAATAATTTAGCATAAACTATTATTTTTTACTTACTTAGCAAAAACAATTTTTATGCATTTCAAAACCATTCTATTTCTCTTTTTTTTGGGAAATTTGTCTGTTTGGAGTCAAAAAAACATTGACCCAACTCCCAATGATATTGAGCTCGCCAAAACCATTCGCGGAAAATACAGTAAGCAAGATGTTGCTATTTTAGAAAGTACTGAAATCGTAAATTTTGGTTTCAACAAATCAACTTCAAATGTCACGGTAGATTTATCTGTTAAAGAACTTTTGATGAACATCAATCACCGAGCAGATATCTATAAATATGAGTTTTATGATAGTTCGTCAAAAATTGAAACTTTTTTATTGAAGTATCGGAATGAAAAAACTGCAACATTTCCCGTTAAAGATGAATTCTACAAGGATAAAGACTTGTTTTACAACGATGCTCGGGTGAAACATGTTCAAATTGATTTTCCGGTTCAAGGATACACCTATAATTATGCGATGAACAAGAAATTTGAAGATGTAAAATATTTTACTTCGCTTCATTTTAATGATGAATTTCCTGTAATTGATAAAAAAATTGAAATTACAGTTCCGGATTGGCTGGAA
This sequence comes from Flavobacterium azooxidireducens, assembly GCF_023195775.1. Taxonomy (NCBI): domain Bacteria; kingdom Pseudomonadati; phylum Bacteroidota; class Flavobacteriia; order Flavobacteriales; family Flavobacteriaceae; genus Flavobacterium; species Flavobacterium azooxidireducens. Next base: position 2,401,924 of record NZ_CP096205.1, on the reverse strand, counting down.
GTTGAATTAAAAGAAATGAATTTCAACGGACACAATATTATCAAAAGCCAAACAAAAGACCCTAAAAACAAATCAACCACTTACTTATACACATACAAAGATATTCCTGCTGTTTTTGATGAACAAAGTAGTCCCGGAAGATCTTATTTATATCCGCATATTTTGGTTTTAGCCAAATCGTATGATTATAATGGAAAGAAAAGTAATCTTTTTAAAACCACTGCTGATTTATATGGTTGGTATAAATCGCTTGTAGATCAGATGAAAGATGACACTGAGCAATTAAAAAGTAAAGTAACAGAACTTACTGCAAAAGCAACATCAGACGAAGAAAAAATAAAAAACATCTTTTATTGGGTGCAAGACAACATCCGTTATATTGCCTTTGAAGATGGTATTGCCGGATTTAAACCGGACGATTCACATCAAGTTTTTTCCAAACGATATGGCGATTGTAAAGGAATGGCAAACCTGACAAAACAAATGCTCAAAATTGCCGGTTTTGATGCTCGATTAACGTGGATTGGAACTAAACACATTGCTTACAACTATTCTATTCCTTCTTTGGTTGTTGATAATCACATGATTTGCACCGTTTTTCAGAATGGGAAGAAAATTTATCTTGACGGAACCGAAAAATTTAGTTCATTAGGAAATTACGCCGAACGAATTCAGAACAAAGAAGTGATGATTGAAAACGGAAGTGAATTCATTATCGACAAAGTTCCTTCGAGTTCTGCCGAATTAAACAAAGAAACATTTAGAGCAAAATTAGCTATAGAAAAAGACAAATTGAAAGGAACGTGTAACCGAACATATAATGGCGAAAGCAAAAGCATGTTTTTAAACATTTACAACAGTTTTGAAACCGACAAAAAAGCACTCGCACTAGAAAATTTTTTGGCTAAACAAGATAAAAACAATAAAGTAAAAGAGATTAAATCAAGTGATTTAAAAAACAGAGACGCAAAACTCACGATTGATTACACCTTAGAATCTTCCAATAGAATTAGTGAATTTGATGACGAAATTTACTTAAATTTTGAATTTATGAACGAATACAAAAGTTTTTCGTTCAAAGAGCGTGAAACTGACTATGAGTTAGACTATAAAACTTGGTATGATTCCGAAATAACCATCACACTTCCGGAAGGTTATAAAATAGATAAATTACCTGAAAATTTGAGTCAGAAAAACGAAGATTATGAGATAGAAGCAAGTTTTTCGTTAAAAGGAAAAGACCTTGTTTATAAAAAAGTATTCGTTTTTAAAAATGCCATCATCCGAAAAAATCAACAAGAATCGTGGAATGCGGCTCATAAAAAATTAACCGAACTTTATAACTCATCCATTACTTTATCAAAATCATAGTCAAAATGAAAAAAATTCTACTTATCTGTTTTTTTGTAACCACTTCGTTATCTGCTCAAGAAGATAAAATACGTGATTTCTTTTGGGGAAAAGACGATCCGCATTCCAAAACAATGACTATTCCTGATAAATGGAAAAACGAATCGGCGGTAATGATTTATAAATATGAATTTCACGATTATCATAAATTCGGATCAAATGTTAATTATACTTCTGCTTTGCGTAATAGAGTAAAATTGCTCGATGAAGCTGCGGTAAAAGAGTATTCTGAATTCACATTTAAAGAACGATTTTCTTCAGACAAAGGCTGGAGCAGACGTGCCGGAAAAAACATTTTAGGCATAAAAGTGGTAAAGCCGGATGGTAAAGAAACAATTATTAATGTAAGCAAAGAAGCCGTTGATGCCGATAAAGAGAAAAAAATTGCCATTCCAAATTTAGAAATTGGCGATATTATTGATTATTATTTGCATTCCGAAGAGCCCTTTAAATCGCAATTGGAAATGGGGTTTGATCCGGTAGAAAGAACCTTGGGCGATGTTTACCCAATTATGGATTACAAGTTAATTTTTCAAACAGAAAATGATTTTTTCTTAAACTTTGCCACCTATAACGGAGCACCGGAACTCAAAGAAATTCCGAGTAATAAGGGTGGCGAACGTCATTATGAATTTGCAGCCAAAGACATTGAAAAAAATGAATTTCCAAGATGGTTTTATCCTTTAATCGAATTGCCTTGTTATAAATTTCAGGTGTTTTTTGCCCGTTCAGGTAAATTTGAAAAAAGAGCAGAAGCCTTTCTTTCGGAAAAAGAAAGTATAGTAAAATCAACCGTTTCTAAAGAAGATGTTTTTAACTATTATAATACAAAATTCAGACCTTACGGAGATTTAGGTCACATTGAAAAATTCCTAAAAGGAAAAAGTTTCAGTTCTGATGAAGAAAAAGTACGAGAAGTTTATTATTTCACAAGACATCAATATTTTACACAATATATAGAAGCTTTTGTTGCGAAAGATGCCAACATTTTCTATCCATTTGATTTATATCCAAATGCTATATTTTTTCAAAAGGAAGAGGAATTTATTAATCACTTCATGGCGTTTCTAAAAGACAACAAGATTCCGTATGATATCGTGATTGGTACAGCTCGTTATAATGGTCCTATTACCGATTTACTGATACAACAGAATATTACCATTCTACTTCGTGTGAATACGGCAAATCCTGTTTACCTTGAATTTTTTACACCTTTTTCTTCTGCAGATCAATTTAATTATCAACTTGAAAACACAAAAGCCTATTTACTTCAAATTTCTAAAAATAAAAAAGTGGTAGATTCTGAGATGATTACACTTCCCGGTTCAACCAAAAAAGACAATATTTCAAGAAGTATAACTAAAATTAAACTTAACGAAGATTTAACCAGCATTAAAGTAGACAGAGAAAATTTTAATTTTGGTCAATACAAACCCAGTGAGCAATCAAATAAATTATACTTTTTTGATTATGTGTATGATGATTATCAAAAATATGGTACTACTTCGTTATTGGAAAAAGTAAAAAACAAAAAGAAAAAAGACCAATATCAAAAAGAATTTGATGCATTAATTGCTAAATATAAAGACAAACAAAAAGAAAACTTTACAAACAGCGTGAAAGAAGAATTTGGTCACGATATAGAAGATTATACCATGGATGTTGAAAATTCAGGAAGATTTGGAAGTAAAGAACCAATGGCGTACAAAGAATCTTTCACAATAAAAGACCATTATATCAAAAAAGCCGGCAATAATATAATTCTGGAAGTAGGAAAGTTTTTAACTTCTCAGATTGAACTTTCTGAAAAAGAAAAAAACAGAACAAACAACGTTTATATGAGCTTTCCAAGACAAATTGAACATGAAATTCAGTTTGAAATACCGGAAGGTTACACTGCTTCGGGGTTGGATAAATTTAATAAAAATGCAGAAAATGAAACCGGCGGATTTGTGAGTTCAGTTTCGCAAAATGGAAATTTAATTACCATCAAAACTACAAAATCATATAACAATTATTACGAACCAAACAGCAATTGGAACAAGATGATTGACTTTTTAGAAGATGCTTTTCAGTTTACTCAGGAAAAAATTCTGTTGAAAAAGAATTAAAATTAAATGCCCCGTTCGATTTAAACGGGGCATTTTTTTTATCTACTCAAATACATTTTTCTTCTCGAATACAATTCATAGAATTGATCGTCTTTCAAATCTTCAATAAACAGAATACTTTCTCCCGTTGATTTCATTTCCGGGCCTAATTTTTTGTTTACGCCGTGAAACTTACCAAAAGAAAAAACAGGTTGTTTGATGGCATATCCTTTAAGTTGTGGATTAAAAGTAAAATCGGTTACTTTATTTTCACCTAACATTACTTTTGTAGCATAGTTTACATACGGTTCACCATAGGCTTTTGCAATAAAAGGAACTGTGCGAGATGCTCTTGGATTTGCTTCGATAATGTAAACGGTGTCGTCTTTAATGGCAAATTGAATATTGATTAATCCAACCGTTTTTAAAGCCAATGCAATCTTTTTTGTATGATCTTTTATCTGTTGCATCACAAATTCACCTAAATTAAACGGTGGTAAAGTGGCATTACTATCTCCTGAATGCACACCACAAGGCTCAATGTGCTCCATGATTCCGATGATGTAGACATTTTCTCCATCGCAAATGGCATCGGCTTCGGCTTCAATTGCTCCATCTAAATAATGATCTAAAAGCAATTTGTTTCCCGGAATATTTTTTAATAAATCAATTACATGTTCCTCTAATTCTTGCTTGTTGATGACGATTTTCATTCCTTGTCCGCCTAATACATAAGAAGGTCTAACCAACAACGGAAAATCTAAAACATCAGCCAAAGCGGAAGCTTGATCGGCATTTTCAGCCACACCAAATTGTGGAAAAGGTATTTTTAATTCGGATAAAAGTTCAGAAAAACGTCCTCTATCTTCAGCCAAATCCAACGCATCAAAACTAGTTCCGATGATTTTTATACCGTAACGATCTAGTTTTTCAGCTAATTTCAAAGCCGTTTGTCCTCCTAATTGAACAATCACTCCTTCCGGTTTTTCGTGTCGGATGATGTCATAAATATGTTCCCAAAAAACAGGTTCAAAGTATAGTTTATCGGCTGTGTCAAAATCGGTTGAAACGGTTTCCGGATTGCAATTGATCATAATTGTTTCATAGCCACATTCTTTGGCTGCCAAAACGCCGTGAACACAAGAATAATCAAATTCGATTCCTTGACCAATTCGGTTTGGACCTGAACCAAGGACAATAATTTTTTTCTTTTCTGATACTACGCTTTCGTTGTGAACATATTTTTCGCCTTCAGCAGTTTCAATTTCAGCCTCAAAAGTGGAATAATAATAAGGTGTTTGAGCTTTAAATTCTGCCGCACACGTATCAACTAATTTATACACACGACTAATTGATAATTCTTCTCTTTTGGTATAAACCTGACTTTCTAAACAACGAATCATATGAGCGATTTGTCTGTCTGCAAAACCTTTTTGTTTCGCTTCAAGCAACAATTCTTTCGGTAAAGTTTCGACAGAATATTTAGAAATTTCTTTTTCTAATAAATGAAGTTCTTCATATTGTTTTAAAAACCACATATCAATTTTAGTGATTTCATGAATTCTACTCAAAGGAATTCCGATTTGAATAGCATCATAAATCACAAAAACGCGATCCCAACTGGCATACGTCAGTTTTTCAATGATTTGTTCGTAATTTTTATATCCTTTCCCATCGGCACCCAAACCATTTCTTTTAATTTCAAGTGATTGGGTAGCTTTATGAAGAGCTTCTTGGAACGAACGACCAATTCCCATCACTTCACCAACCGATTTCATTTGAAGACCTAATGTTCTGTCTGCTCCTTCAAATTTATCAAAATTCCATCTCGGAATCTTCACAATTACATAGTCTAATGTTGGTTCAAAAAGTGCCGAAGTAGATTTGGTAATTTGGTTTTGAAGTTCATCCAAATGATAACCTAAAGCTAATTTAGATGCAATTTTAGCAATTGGATAACCCGTCGCTTTTGATGCTAATGCCGAAGATCTTGAAACACGTGGATTGATTTCAATCGCCACTATATCCTCTTTTTCATCAGGAGAAACGGCAAATTGTACGTTACATCCTCCGGCAAAATTTCCGATACTTCGCATCATCAAAATCGCCATATCTCGCATTTTCTGGAAAGTTGTATCCGATAAAGTCATCGCCGGAGCAACAGTAATACTATCTCCGGTATGAATTCCCATCGGATCCATATTTTCAATCGAACAAATAATAACAACATTATCATTTTGATCGCGAAGTAATTCTAACTCATATTCTTTCCAACCCAATAAAGCCTTGTCAATCAACACTTCGTGAATAGGTGAAGCTTCTAAACCTCTGGTTAATAATTCGTCAAATTCTTCTTTATTATGAACAAATGCAGCACCTGAACCACCTAAAGTGAATGAAGGACGAATCACCAATGGAAATCCGAATTCTTGAGCAATTTCTTTTCCTTTTAAGAAAGAAGTGGCAATTTTTGCCGGTGCTGCTCCTACTCCAATTCGCTCTAATAATTGTTTAAACTGCTCTCTGTCTTCCGTAATATTGATGGCATTGATGTCAACGCCAATTAATCTTACATTAAAATCGGCCCAAATTCCTTTTTCTTCGGCTTCTAAACATAAATTTAAGGCTGTTTGACCTCCCATAGTTGGAAGAACCGCATCAATATTTGGATGCTTTTTTAGAATTTCGATAATAGATTTTGTCGTTAATGGCAGTAAATAAACATGATCGGCCATGGATGGGTCGGTCATAATAGTTGCCGGATTGGAGTTTATTAAAATAACTTCAATTCCTTCTTCTCTAATGGAACGTGCGGATTGTGAACCGGCGTAATCAAATTCGCAAGCTTGCCCAATAACAATTGGGCCGGAACCTATGATTAATACCGATTTTATTGAATGATCTTTAGGCATATTGTTGTGTTATAGTAGTTTAGTTGTTTTTTGAGATGACAAGTTATAAAAAAAAGGCGTTACTAAAAAAAGTAACGCCTTTATTATGATTATTGCTAATCATTATTTTTTGTGTCTTGGTTCGCAGGAAACAGTCAATTTGTGTCTTCCTTTAGCTCTTCTTCGAGCAAGGACTTTTCTACCATTTGCAGTAGCCATTCTATCCATAAACCCGTGTTTATTTCTTCTTTTTCTTTTCGATGGTTGAAACGTTCTCTTACTCATTGTTTTGTATCTTTAAAATCGTGTATAATTTTCTTGTGTTGGGTTTCCTAAAAACCGAGTGCAAATATACAAAGACTTTTTTTTCTCACAAGCAGTTTTATAAAAATATTTTCAATTCGTTTTATTACCTTTGCAAACACAAAAAACAAAGTCATAATTATGTTTCACAAAAATATCAAATTAGTTCTTGCTGCGGTTCTTGTAGCCCTTGGAATTTGGCAGTTTACCGAAAATAATATCGGTAATGGTATCTTTCTTATTCTGTTAACTGTATTTCCAATTTTTTTATACTTTAAAAACGAATTTATTCTTTTAGCCTTCCTAAAGTTGAGAAAACAAGATTTTGCAGGTGCTAAAAATTGGTTAGACAAGATAAAAAGTCCTGAAACTGCTTTAGTAAAGAAGCAACAAGGCTATTATAATTACCTTCACGGATTGATGCTTTCACAAACAAATTTGAATCAAGCAGAGAAATTCTTTAAAAAAGCAATTGAATTGGGCTTATCAATGGATATGGATTTAGCAGTAGCAAAATTAAATTTAGCCGGAATTGCCATGTCAAGAAGAAGAAAAATTGAAGCAACCAATTTATTAAACGAAGCTAACAAGCTCGACAAACAAAATATGCTGAAAGAACAAATCACGATGATGAAACAGCAGCTGAAGAAAATATAATTCAAAATAAAACTTAATATATTTAAAAATCGATTTGTAACTAAATACAAATCGATTTTTTTTATCGTTATAATTCAAATACCACTAAATAAAATTTAAGCTCAAGCACACACAATTGTATTCAATTTATATTCAATACATCATTTTTAAATTTATACTAAGTTATTCTGTAAAAAGAAAACGTTATAGTTATTAAAACATCCGAAAAAATAACTATACATTACCTATACAAAAGCTAAAGAACACATTGTACACTATGCCTGTAAAAACTAATAATAATCACTAAACATTACATTATTAAAGTCTTTTCAAGAAGTTGTAAAAATAAAAAACAATGTATAGTTAAAATATATAAAAGTGCAACATTCGTAATTAATTAATGGTTAAATTTGGAATTATCAAATATTAACTCAAAAAAATAAATATTATGAAAAAAATTACTTTTTTAATTTTCATTTTAACTGCATCGTTTGGATTTTCACAGAATCTAATTACGAACGGCGATTTTGAAAGTGGCACCGCAGGTTGGTCCGGAAATGCTCTAAACGTTGTAACTGAAGGTGAAAATAGCTACAATGCAGCAAATGTTGTAGCGGCAGGAAATCCATGGGATGTTAACTTAAGTTATGTATTTCCTATGAACACAGCTGGAACAGCATATAAATTAACTTTCCAAGCTTTTTCAGACACAAACAGAACAATGATAGCCGGAATTGGTTTGAATGAAGGTCCTTTTACAAGTATGACCCAAACCATTAATCTAACTGCAACACCTCAAACATTTGAATTAACATTAATCTCAAATTTTGCAAATGCAAATAGTCGGATCATATTTGATATGGGAGCTGCTATAGGATTTGTTGGTATTGATGATGTTATGTTAGAAATTGTTACTACAACTTGTAATAATGGCATTCAAGATGGCGATGAAACAGGTGTAGATTGTGGCGGAACTTGTCCTCCATGTTTAGTTCTACCTACAACAGCAGCACCTACACCTCCAAATAGACCAGCAGCAGATGTTGTTTCTATCTTTAGTGATGCTTATACAAACATAGGTTTTGATAATTTTGACGCAGGATGGTGCGGAGGAGCAGCAACAACTCTTGTAATGATAGAAGGAAATAATACATTACAAAAAAATCCAGGTGTTGTTTGTCACGGAATTGATTTTCAAACAAACAGACAAAACTTAACTGAATTTACACATATCCATTTTGATTTTTATATCACTGATACTGATTTAACTGGAGATGTTTTCAATGTGAAATTGGTTAATTTCAATGGTGGAAATGCTGAAAGCTCAGCTTTAGAAGTAAATATCAATGGCGGAACAACTCCACAATTAGTTGCCAATCAATGGGTTTCTGTTGATGTGCCAATTACTGCTCTTGGTGGTGTGGTTGCAGGAAGTTTAGCTAGAAACGATGTTGCTCAAATCGGTATTACTACTGCAATGGTTGACAATGTTTGGTATGACAACATTTATTTACACAAAAATACATTAAGCGTTTCAAATTTTGAAACAGCAAAAATCAAAATGTATCCAAATCCAGCAACTACTAATTTTACAATTGAAGCACAAGACTTAGTAAGCTCTATAAATGTTTATAATGTATTAGGTCAAGAAGTAATTAAAAACAATCCTAACAATAATCAAGCAACAGTAGATATTTCAAGCCTTCAGGTTGGAGTTTATGTTGTAAAAGCTACGATTAATGGAGCTGTTTCAACTTCAAGAATTATCAAACAATAAATTTAGAAATAGTATTAAAGGCTGCCAACACAAATTTGGCAGCCTTTTTTTATTAATCTAAGTAAAGAAATTGAACTCTTTTAGTTGAATTTACTCAGCTAATTTCTAAATAGTGAAAGGTAAATAGTCAAATATTATTCTGAAAAACAACTATTTCTAAAAGCTATAAATTTCAAGCTAAACACATTTAAAACAAGGTTTCTGATTATTGTTTGCGAAACAACCAAATCTTTTAAAAAATATCAACAAACTTAGTATCTAAAACTTAACAAAAAGCCAAATTAAAACTATACACAACCTCAACATTAACGTTTGAATCCTTTAAAATAAAGCATTAAAAACTATTTATTCATTTTTAATTTATGCTAATCAAATTGTTTCAAATTATTAAAAAAATAGTATTAATTCATTAAAATAAATAATTGTTACACATCTATTTTTAGACTGTTTAGATGCTTATCATTAGGCATTTATACAAAAATTAAAAAATAATTTTAAATCAAAATTCAACTTTAAAGTAAACATTCTTTTTAAACGAATTAAATCAACCTTACAAGCTTGATTTGTGTAAATAAGATAAAACTGGTTTATAATTTTTTAATTTTTAGTGCTGTGTATATTTTTTGTTGAGGTTAATTTATCAATAATGTAATATTTCATTACTATTTTTATAAAATCAAAAATTTAACTAATAACTTTTTACATATTTCATTAATCCTTTTTAATCTAACAAACCAAATGAAAAAAATAATTTTATTACTCCTATTTTGGTGTTATTCACAATCTATTTTTTCGCAAACAGAAAAAGTATATGTCGATACGAATAATTCTCAAATGAAACTTAAAGTCGATGGAAAAGATTTTATGGTAAATGGAATGAATTGGGATTACTTCCCGGTCGGAACTAATTATTCCTACAGCTTATGGAATCAACCTGATGATTTGATCCAAGAAGCTTTAGATGAAGAAATGGGACTGCTTAAAAACATGGGAGTAAATTCTATTCGTGTTTACACAGGAATTCCAAAAAAATGGATTGAATATATTCATACAAATTATGGAATTTATACCATGTTAAACCATTCATTCGGAAGATACGGCTTAACATTAGATGGTGTTTGGACTCCAAATACTGAATATAGCAACGCTAAAACCAAAAAATTACTTTTAGAAGAAGTAAAACAAGTAGCATCCGAATATAAAGATACAAAAGGTCTCTTGTTATTTTTATTAGGTAACGAAAATAATTATGGTTTGTTTTGGGATGGTGCCGAAACAGAAAACATTCCAATTGAAGACAGAAAATCAACTGTTAGAGCTAGATCAATGTATAAACTATTTAATGAAGCTGCCTTGGCCATGAAAGCTATTGACCCAAATCATCCGGTGGCTTTGTGTAATGGTGATTTACTTTTCTTAGATTTAATTGCTCAAGAATGTAAAGACGTAGATATTTTTGGAACAAACGTTTATAGAGGAGTTTCCTTTGGCGATTTGTTTGATCGCGTTAAAAAAGAATATGGTAAACCTGTACTTTTTACAGAATTTGGTGCAGATGCTTTCAACGTAATTACCAATCAAGAGGATCAAAAGTCGCAAGCTTATTATTTAAAAGGAAATTGGAAAGAAATATATGAAAACGCTGCCGGTCTAGGAAAAGCAGGAAACTCATTAGGTGGTTATACCTTTCAATTTAGTGATGGTTGGTGGAAATTTGGTCAAACATCCGGTTTAGATGTTCACGATACAAACGCTTCGTGGTCAAATGGTGGTTATCAAAAAGATTTTACAGAAGGCGAAAATAATATGAACGAAGAATGGTTCGGAATTTGTGCCAAAGGACCTACAAATGAAAAAGGATTATATCAATTATATCCACGTGCAGCCTACTATTTATTGAAAGATTTACATAAATTCGACCCATATGCACCTGGAGCTAATCAAGAAAGTATTAATTTACATTTTGGAGATGCACAAATCATGGATGCAGCCTTGAGAGCAAGAGGCGACAAAGCAGCCATGGGAGGTAATGATTCACAGATTTTAAGAATAAGCAATCTTAGAGCAGAGTTTACCACTTTTAATACAGGCGGAAGCTTAATTACAACGCCAAAATCAGATGATCCGGAAACAACAGGTTATCCTAATCGATTGGGCTTTGATCACATGCAATCTTATTTTATTGGAGTTGAAGGAAAACCTTCTGCAAATATGACAGCCAATGTAAATGTAAATATTTTAGGTCGCGTGGCCGAAAATCCTATCAATGAAATTTTCTATGAAAACAGAGGTAGAGCTCAAAATGTTGTTACAACAGACGGTACAGTACTATCCACTGACATCAATAGAGTACAAATTTACAATGCTTCGTATAATTGGAATGCAAAAGATTTTGATTTAAGAGGTTTCTACAGAGTAGGTCATTATCATTGGGGTTACGAAGGCGATTTCTTTGGTCTTTATCCTGAAGCAAATTACGGCCCCAACTTAGACATATACAACGGTGAAACTCTTGGTTTTGAAGTTGATGGAAAAAGAAGCCTAAAAGGATTAAAAGCCGCTTTCGGACCACAATTATGGTGGGGAGCAAACCCGGCTTATTTATTGAAATATGCTAAACAAATAGGAAAGTTTAATGTGGCTGCCGTTTACCACGAAGATATTAATCAAGCTGAAGTTTCTGAATCAGTTTCATCCATCGCATTTCCAATACCAAAAACACGAAGAGCTACTATTTATGTACAGAGAAAAATAGGAAGCTTAGGAATCGAATTAGGTGGTATTTGGGGAGGAGAACCATTAAATGGAAGAGAGTTCCAAATAATGGACGGTGATGTTGTAAAAGTTGATAAAATTAATTCGAAAGATAATTGGGGAGGAAAAGCAAAACTTACCTTTTCAAAAGGAAAATTTAATGTTTATACGCAAGGAGCTATTCAAGGTTTAGTTGCCAATGGTGGAGCAGATGCTACGCAAACGTTTACCGGTTGGAGATTGAAAGATACAGGAAGCGGAAACCAAATGAATTTCTTAGCTGGTTTAACTTACAACGTAAATACAAATTTTCAAATTGCACCTAACTTTTTATGGCAAAAACCATTAGTAGAAGCAATGCCAAACGGCGTTGATGCTCCAGGAAGATTAAGAAATATCTTAGACGACCCATTTATTGTTAGAGGAAACCGAGAAACTGTTGGTGGTGAGCTTTTACTTACCTACGACCCTACTCCCGGAACATGGATGTATGACTGGAATAATGATATGACAGAAGATGCAAAATTTGCATTCAGCACAGGTTTTGTTTACCGTCATTTACCAACTACACAAGATGCCGCTATTGGATTTTTATCTAATCGTTCGTCATTTGCATTCGAAAGATCTGCTCCGGCAAAAGATTTATGGGAATCTAATACACGAATTGTTTCTAAATTAACACCTGATTTTGGTTTAATTGCAAACATCTACTTCGGAAACGGACAAGCAAACGGTGATTCCGACAGAACCATCAACAGAATGGGTTATGATTTAAGAGCAATTTACAGAAAAGTAAAAGTTGTTACTTCATTAAAATTAAATGACTGGGGACCATTCGATTACCACAGAGATTTTAACTTAACGTATCCTTTACAAAGTGCTTTAGATATTTCAACCTCTGTTGGAAAACCAAATTGGTTTATTTTACCGGATACAAGAATCGGAATCATGGGAATTTGGCGTTCATTAGATCAATATTCACCTAGATACTCTCCTACTGCTATTCCACCAAACACATTCCCTGCTGTTCCGGAAATTAGCCCGGTTGGTTTCGGAAATGGATCAGAATGGGAAATTAGAACCTACATTCACATAAACATTGGTAAATAATTTTAAAAAATGAAAAAAATGAAAAATATAAAATTTAATTATTTAGGAAAGACTCTTCTTGTTGGGTTGGTGCTAATAACCAATCTAAATTGTGAGAGAGATATATCTGATGATGCAGTACTTGCAACATTTCCAAAAACAGCAGAAATATTTACTGATGATTTTGTTGCCATGGGAGGTAATTTTTATTTGCCATATGGTGGCTCTAAACCAACAGCATTTTCTGTTGATTTAGAACAAGGCTATAATAGCAACTCCTCCATAAGAATTGACGTTCCAAACGCTACAGATCCTGAGGGAGCTTATGCCGGAGCAATTTTTAGAATTGATGGTGAAGGTCGAAATTTAACCGATTACGACGCACTAACCTTTTACGTTAAGGCCTCGCAAGGTGTTACAGTAGGGGAATTCGGTTTTGGTGAAGATTTTTTTGACAATAAATACATTACAACAATAACAAATGTTAGTATTGGAACCAATTGGACAAAAATTATCATTCCAATTCCCGATGCATCAAAATTATTGCAAGAAAGAGGTATGTTCAGGTATGCAGCCGGTACACAAGGAACAAATGGTTTTGGCTATACTATTTGGATAGATGAATTAAAATTTGAAAAATTAGGAACTAATAGTCTTTTATACCCATATATATTAAATGGTCAAAATATAACAATTGATGGCTATTTGGACTCTAATATAGAAATTAATCAATTGGGAGCTGTTTATAGTTTAGCTAATGGTCTAAACGTTAATGTTAATGCAGCACCAAGCTATTTTAGTTTTATTTCTTCAAACGATTTAGTCACAGGACCTTTTCAAAATAATATTTCAACCATAATTTCATCAACTGGAACCGCAGTTGTTACTGCTCAATTAGGTAATGAACTAGCCCAAGGATCTTTAACAATAAATGCAACAGGTGCTTTTGATAACGCACCTGATCCTACTACTAATCCAGCAAATGTTATCTCTATATTTAGTGATTTCTACTCAAGTGTACCAGATTTTAATCCCGGCGTTTTTGCAGGTGGTGGTACAGGAAATATTTCTGTTCAGAATTTTGGAAATAATCAACATTTAAGATATGAAAGCATCGATTTTGTAGGTCTAGGCTGGAATGGCCCCATAGATGTTTCAAGTAAGACTATGGTACATTTAGATGTGCAATTGATTAGTGGTTCAAATTTAGTAATGGAGCTTATAGACTTTGGACCTGATGGTGTTGATAATGGCTTAGGAGGGACTGATGGTACAGCGGGAGGAAACAATATTTCTGGTCAATTACAAGTTGGTCAATGGGTTAGCTTAGATATTCCTTTAAATGCTTTTACTCTTACTACTGGTGGAGGTGGTGCTGGTTCACCTAATCTAAATAACTTAGGCTATGTTGTTTTTGTATCAGGCAACGGTGCTTCTTTCTTAGTTGATAACATCTATTTTTACAATAACTAATACCGAATTAATAAAATGAAAATCACAAATCATAAATATAAACTACTAACCCTTACAGTTTTAGGATTAGTTTTGAGTTTTTCTTCTTGTAATGAAGATGATACACAAACCGTTGTCACCAAGTTCAACTTGGTTATGGAAGATAATTTTGATGTCGATGGAGCTCCAAATCCTGCCATTTGGTCCTATGAAACTGGAAGAGGCACCAATGGCTGGGGAAATAATGAATTACAATTTTATACCGATCGACCGGAAAACGTAATTGTTCAAAATGGCTATTTGATAATCACTGCTAAACAAGAAGCTTTTGGAGGTGCAAATTATACCTCTGCACGATTGAAAACTCAAAATTTATTTGATCAAAAATATGGTCGTTTTGAAGCCCGTATTAAATTACCTCTTGGTCAAGGATTATGGCCTGCCTTTTGGATGCTAGGAAGTAACATTGATCAAGATGGCTGGCCAAAATGCGGAGAAATTGACATCATGGAATACTTAGGAAATAGCCCAACTAAAATTTTAGGAACGCTTCACGGCCCAGGTTTTTCAGGAGCAGAAAGTATCGGTAAAACATATACTTTACGAAATAGTCGATTTGATGATAAGTTTCATGTATTTGGTGTAGAATGGAGCGAAAACCACATCAATTGGTATGTGGATGATGTATTATATAATCAAATTACCAGAAAACAAGTTGAGGATGAAGGTGGAGAATGGGTTTTTAATAATTCATTTTTCATGATACTAAATATGGCAGTGGGCGGAGATTTACCGGGTAGTCCAAATGCTAATACATCATTTCCTCAAAGAATGCTTGTAGATTATGTTAGAGTTTATCAATAAAATTATAAATATAAAATCATGAACAAATCAATAAAAATAGTTAGCATACTATTCGTTTTCATAAGTTTTTTCGCCTGCGATAGTGATGATGACTCAGTTCAAAATGACGTTCTAAGTGCTCGATATACATATATTAGAGAAGCTGCACAAGGTGTGATTACATTTATTAATACTTCTGAAAACGCAGATAGTTATGAATGGAATTTTGGAGACGGAACAAGTTCAATAGCCAAGAATCCTGAAAAAACGTTTACAGAAACTGGCGAATATACTGTTACTCTTACCGCCAAAAATAATAGTACAGGTGCTACAAATTCTTTTAGCAGTACCGTTTCTATTGAAGTTTTTCAAGGAGGATTAGTAACCAATGGCGATTTTGAAAGTGGTACTGCACCTTGGACTCTTGGCGTTGCAAATCCAATAGCTCCTTCCCTATTAGTATCTGAAAATGGAAATACCTATTTTTCTGTTAATGTTACAGCAGCTGGGAATCCTTTTGATGTTAATCTATCACATGTAGGAATTAACATGACGCAAGGCAGAACGTATAGATTAACTTTTGATGCTTGGTCAGACGTAAATAGAAGTATGGTTGCGGGAATAGGCTTAAGTGGCAACCCATGGACTAATCAAACCGTTGTGCAAAACATAACAACAACTTCCCAAAATTATAGTATTGATTTAGTGGCAAATTTTACAAACAATAATTCCAGAGTAATTTTTGATTTAGGAGCAGCAGTCGGCAGAGTTAATATTGATAATGTAACTTTGAACGAACTCCCTTAATTTTTAATAACAAATAGTAGAAGTAAGTTTTCATCTAAGAAAAATTTACGCGTCTAAGTTCAACTTTAAAATTGACTTAAAGCTGATTTAAACATAAAAAACTAATTACAATCGAACTGATTTTATGCAATTAATTGAAATAAAAGGCGAAAAATATTATAAAATAGAAAACTCCGATGCCATGGGACCTTTTTTCATGAGTATCGTGAGCGATTCCAATCATTGGATGTTTATTTCCAGTAATGGAGGATTAACAGCCGGTAGAAAAAATGCAGAATTCGCCCTCTTTCCCTATTACACCGATGATAAAATAACCGAATTTGCAGATATAACCGGAAGTAAATCAATTTTTCAAATTCATACCAACGAAGAAACACTCATCTGGGAACCATTTTCAGAACGTTTCAACGAAAAATACAACATCAGTAGAAATCTTTACAAGAATACCTACGGCAATAAAATCATTTTTGAAGAAATTTTTCATGATTTGCAACTCACGTTCAGATATCATTGGAATTCAAGCAATGCTTTCGGATTTGTTCGAACTTCAGAAATCATAAACGATTCAAATAAAAATTATAACATCACACTGTTAGACGGAATTCAAAACATTCTTCCTCATGGTGTAGAAAGTGGTTTGCAAGCCACAACCAGCAATTTGGTAGATGCTTACAAACGAAGCGAGTTAGAAGAAAGTAGTGGATTAGGCATTTTTGCATTAAGTGCCATCATCGTTGACAAAGCTGAACCGAGCGAAGCTCTCAAAGCCAACATTGCTTGGTCGTTGGGATTAGAAAATCCAACTTATTTACTATCATCAAAACAAGTCGCAGCTTTCCGAAAAAATCAAAAACCAAAAGTCGAAACAGATGTTAAAGGTGAGAAAGGAGCTTATTTTGTTTCCACTGATTTGAATTTAGAAAGTAATGCTTCTAAAAGTTGGAAAATCATTGCCAATGTCAATCAAAATCAATCTCAAATTATTGAATTGGCCGATGCCATTTGCAACGATAAAACCATCGAAAAACAAGTTATTGATGATGTTAATCTTGGTACGGAAAATCTAATTGCCTTAAATGCTACGGCAGACGGTTTGCAATTTACTGCCGATTCCCGAAAAGATTCTCGTCATTTTTCCAATGTGTTGTTCAACATCATGCGTGGCGGAATTTTTGACAACAATTATCAAATTGAAAAAAAGGATTTTACCACCTATCTTTCCAAAGCAAATAAACTTGTTTTCGAAAAACATGCTTCATTTTTAAATAATCTTCCTGAAACCTTTGATTATAAGTTCATTCAAGAATTTGCAAACCAAAGCGATGATGCCGATTTAATTCGTCTTTGCACCGAATATCTTCCGCTGAAATTCAGTCGAAGACACGGTGATCCAAGTCGTCCATGGAATAAATTTTCCATCAACACCAAGAGTGAAATTGACGGTTCAAAAATATTAGATTACGAAGGAAATTGGCGAGACATCTTCCAAAACTGGGAAGCCCTAGCCTATGCATTTCCTGATTTTATTGACGGAATGATTCATAAATTTTTGAATGCTTCCACTTTTGATGGCTACAATCCGTATCGCGTAACCAAAAGCGGTTTCGATTGGGAAGCCATAGAACCCGACAATCCTTGGTCATACATTGGTTATTGGGGCGATCATCAAATCATCTATTTATTGAAATTTTTAGAGTTTATCGAAAAATACCAACCCCGTAAATTAAATTCCTATTTTGATAAAGATTGCTTTGTGTACGCTGCCGTTCCTTACATCATAAAATCATACCAAGAAATTCTTCAAAACCCAAAAGACACTATTGGTTATAGCCATGAATGGGAAGCAAAAATTAATAACCGAAAAAGTGTCATTGGTGCAGATGGAGCATTGTTGCGAGACAATAACGACGAGATTTATCATGTCAATTTTATCGAAAAAATTCTGGCTACGGTTTTGGCAAAAATGTCAAACTTTATACCCGAAGCCGGTATTTGGATGAATACCCAACGTCCGGAATGGAACGATGCCAACAATGCGTTGGTTGGAAATGGTGTTTCGATGGTAACCTTATATTATCTGAGAAGATTCTTGAAGTTTTTCGAACAATTATTGGAAAATTCTAACCAAGAAACCATCAAAATTTCAAATGAAATGGTTGAATTTTATCATGCAATCAGAGAAAATCTTTTGGCATTTCAACCGCATCTTTCTTCTTCCATCGATAATGAAAATAGAAAAAAAATATTGGATGCTTTAGGAAATGCTGCTTCCGATTACCGTCATCAAATCTACAACAGTGGATTTTGGGGTAAAAAAAGAACGCACTCCATGGCTGGTTTAAAAACGTTTACGAAAGTAAGTTTAGATTTTATCGATCATGCCATCAAAGCCAATCAACGCCAAGACAAATTGTATCATGCGTATAATTTGATGTCGATTGAAAACAATGGCGTTTCAATTTCCTATTTAGCTGAAATGTTAGAAGGCCAAGTAGCCGTTTTAAGTTCCGGATTTTTAAACGGAAAAGAATCACTTGAAGTACTGAATGCGTTGCGGAATAGTTCGTTATATCGCAAAGACCAAGAAAGTTATATTTTATATCCAAATAAAGAATTACCTAAATTTTTAGAAAAAAATAGCATTCCAAAAGAAAGAGTTGAATCGTCTGAATTGTTGAAAAAACTACTGCAACATCATAATTTTCAATTGATCAATAAAGACATTAAAGGTGGTTATCATTTTAATGGAAATTTCCACAATGCTAATGATGTAAAAAATGCTTTAGAACAATTAGAAAAAGAAGCAGAATATAAAGAATTGGTTCAAAAAGAAGCAGAAACAGTTTTAAACATTTTTGAAGAAGTCTTTAACCATAAAGCGTTTACAGGTCGTTCCGGAACATTCTATGGTTATGAAGGTTTAGGTTCTATTTATTGGCACATGGTTTCAAAATTGCACGTTGCCGTTTCAGAAGTTTGTGAGGCAGCGGTTAAAAACAACGAAAGTCAAGAAGTCATTGATGCCTTAACCGCTCATCATTACGAAATTGGCGAAGGAATTGGCGTTCATAAATCGCCTGAGGTTTACGGAGCTTTTCCAACCGATCCGTATTCGCACACACCATTCAATAAAGGAGCACAACAACCTGGAATGACTGGTCAAGTGAAAGAAGATATTCTTGCCCGAATTAGCGAATTAGGCGTGAAAATGAAAGATGGAAAATTACAATTCCAGCCTGCTTTACTCCAAAAAAAGGAATTTTTATCACACGCTACTGAGGTGACTTTTATTTTGGAAAATAGCAATAAAAAAGTAATGAAGCTTGATGAAAATTCGCTGGCATTTACTGTTTGTCAAGTGCCGATTATTTATAAAATTGACACATCAAATGCTCTGACTGTTTTATATAAAAATGGAACAAAAGAAGCATTTCAAACCTTGGAATTGGATAAAGAAACCAGTGAAAAAATTTTCCAAAGAACCGGTGAAATTGAATCTGTATTCGTTTCATTAACCGAAAATAAGTTACGATAATGAAAAAGTTGATTTACATCATATTCCTCATGGTTCTATCATGTAATCAAAAAGACAATAACAATTTAGTCTCAAAAGAAATTACTGCCCAAATGATTTTAGGAAACGTAAACTATCAAGCTATTTGTTACGGTGGATATCGCACAAATTCTCGCGAAATCCAGCCCACAATTGCTGAAATAAAAGAAGATATAAAACTACTTTCTGCCTTAAACATTAAAGTTTTACGAACCTATAATGTGCATTATGAAGAAGTTTCAAATCTATTAAAAGCCATTACCGAATTAAAAAATGAAGATGCCAATTTTGAAATGTATGTGATGCTTGGTGCTTGGATCGATTGCAAAAATGCGTGGACGGAATTCCCTCCTATTCATCACGAAGAAAGCGAACGAAACGCTATTGAAATTGATGAAGCGGTTCGACTAACCAATCAATATCCTGACATAATTAAAATTATTGCCGTTGGAAATGAAGCAATGGTGAAGTGGGCAACAAGTTATTATGTTACGCCAAACATCATTTTAAAATGGGTGAATCATCTTCAAAATTTGAAGAAAGAAAATAAATTACCCAAAGAAGTTTGGATCACAAGTTCAGACAATTTTGCCTCTTGGGGCGGCGGCGGAAATGAATATCATGTGGAAGATTTGAATCAATTGATAAAAGCTGTTGATTATATTTCAATGCATACGTATCCGATGCATGACACCCATTACAATCCCGTTTTTTGGGGAATTAAAGAAAATGAACAACAGTTGTCTGATAATGAAAAAATTGATGCTGCTATGCTTCGTTCGAGAGATTATGCCATTAGCCAATACGATAGTGTGATGGCTTATATGAAATCAATCGGTGTAAACAAACCAATTCATATTGGCGAAACAGGTTGGGCTACGCAATCAAACGAACATTACGGAAATAACGGTGCAAAAGCTACGGATGAATATAAATCGGCTCAGTTTTACAAGTTGATGCGAGAGTGGAGTAACAATGAAAAAATTTCCTGCTTCTATTTTGAAGCCTTTGACGAAAACTGGAAAGACAGTGACAATCCATTAGGTTCAGAAAATCATTTCGGACTTATTAATTTACAAAACGAAGCCAAATATGCCCTTTGGAATGAAGTGGACAAAGGAACTTTTAAGAGTTTAACCCGAAACGGAAAACCAATTACAAAAACCTATAATGGTGATGAAAAAGCATTGTGGTTGGATGTAAAAATACCTTCATCAATTTTAAAAAACTAAGCAATGAAAAACTGTTTCAACATAAAATTCGATTCAAAATTTTTAACTATTCCGTTACTTATCACCTTTTTTATGGCAAGTTGTTCTGATACTAAAGAAATAGAAATTGAAGTTTATGAAACTTCTGAAGCAGGAAATTCATTAACCAAAATAACTGAATTTTCAGAAATTGAAAATCCGATAATCATCAATATCAATCCGGAAGAAAAATTCCAAACCATTACCGGTTTTGGTGGTTCTTTTACGGAAGCTTCAGCTTATTTACTCAATAAATTAGGCAAAGAAAATAGAAAGAAAATTTTGGATGCATATTTTAGTGAAGAAGGTGCAAAATATTCTTTAACCCGAACGCACATTGCCTCTTGCGATTTTTCATTAAGCAATTACACCTATGCCAAAGTGGAAAACGACACTTTAATGGAACATTTCACCATCGAAGATGATAAAGACGATTTGATTCCGATGATTTTAGAAGCGAAAGCCATTTCTAAAGATGGTTTTAAAATAATCTCTTCGCCTTGGTCGTGCCCGCCCTGGATGAAAGATAACAAAAATTACGTTGGCGGAAAATTATTACCCGAATTCAACGATGCATTTGCCTTATACTTTTCAAAATATTTAGAGGCTTACAAAAAAGAAGGCATCGATATCTGGGGAGTTACTGTTATCAACGAACCTCACGGAAACGGTAACAACTGGGAAAGCACTCATTTTTCACCTGAAGAAATGACACTTTTTGTGCAAAATCATCTCGGACCAAAATTAGAAAAAGATGGCTGGAAGGATGTAAAAATCTTTGGCTACGACCAAAACAGAGCCGGTTTACCGGAATGGGTTGATGCGATGTATAAAAACGAAGAAACCTCAAAATATTTTGCCGGAACCGCCATTCATTGGTATGAAAGCACGTATGATTTTTTTCCGGAACAGTTGCAATATGCTCATAAAAAAGCACCCAACAAATACTTAATTGAAACCGAAGGTTGCGTAGATTCTGAAATTCCACATTGGCAAGATGATGCTTGGTATTGGAAAAAAGAAGCCACCGATTGGGGTTGGGATTGGGCAAGTGCAGAAGACAAGCATTTACATCCAAAATATGCACCGGTTAATCGTTATGCCACTGATATTATTGGCTGTTTGAATAATTGGGTGGATGGTTGGATTGATTGGAATATGGTTTTAGACCGTCAAGGTGGACCAAATTGGTTCAAAAACTGGTGCGTTGCTCCAGTGATTGTTGATCAAGAAAAAGACGAAGTGTATTTCACACCTTTATATTATGTCATGGCTCATTTTAGCAAATTCATGCGTCCTGGAGCTGAAAAAATTGGATGTACGATTAATAATGAAGAGTTGATGACAACTGCAGTTAAAAATCCAGACGGAAGTATTGCTGTCGTTGTTTTTAATCCGACAGAAAAGCCAAAAAGCATTCAATTGAACATTGGAAATCAAATAAAAAACACAACTATAAGTGCAAAAGCATTGCAGACTATAGTTATCAAAATGTAGGTAATAACAAATTAAAACAACAATTTATGTCAAATACGATTTCTAACGGAAAAGTGCCAATGGGACAAAAGATCGCATTTGGATTGGGAATGTTAGCCAATCAAATGTTTCCTGCTGCATTAGGTATATTTATGGTTGTTTTAGTGCAAGATTTAGGATTTCCGACATGGATGTGGGGAGTTTTATTTTTTTTACCTAGAATATTCGATTCTATCACCGATCCAATCATGGGTTTTATTTCGGATAATACCAAGTCTAAATGGGGTCGAAGACGTCATTATGTATTTATTGGTGCAATCGTAATGGCTATTTCTTTTATTTTGATGTGGCAATTGGAAAGAGCGGATGGAATAACCTATAACTTTTATTATTTCTTACTTTGGTCATTGATGTTCTATTTAGGACTCACTATTTTTAGTGTTCCTTACGTAGCGATGGGATATGAAATGAGTAATGACTTTCATGAACGCACAAGTATAATGGCTGTCTCTCAGTGGATTGGTCAATGGGCTTGGGTTATTGCACCATGGTTTTGGGTGGTAATGTATGATCCATCATGGTTTTCTTCAGCAGATGTAGCTGCACAAACATTGGCAATATGGGTTGGGGTTGGTTGTGGTCTTTTGGCAATTGTTCCTGCCGTTTTTATAAAAAGTGAATCCACTATAAATGATGATAATTTAAAGCCTTTGACAATGAAAAACATTGGCTCAAGTTTCAAAGAAATTATCAAAGGTTTTCAAGAAGCATTTAAATTAGAACCATTCAAAAAATTATGTATTGCAACATTCTTTATTTTTAATGCTTTCAATACAGTTGCATCATTTTCATTTTTCATCATTGTTTATTATTTGTTTAATGGCGACGCTGGTGCAGCATGGATTTGGCCAACTCTTTTTGGTAGTGTTGGTGCATTAGCTACAACATTTTTAGTTATTCCAATTGTAGCAAGAATGTCAAAAGCAATGGGAAAAAAGAATGCATTTTTAACCTCTCAAGGTATTTCAATATTTGGTTATATCTTACTTTGGTTTCTTTTTATTCCCGGAAAACCTTACTTATTTTTGATTGCTTTACCTTTCTTTTCTTTTGGAATTGGAGGATTATTTACCTTAATGATGTCGATGACAGCGGATGTTTGTGACTTAGATGAATTAAATTTTGGACAAAGAAGAGAAGGAATATTTGGTGCAATTTACTGGTGGATGGTAAAATTCGGATTTGCCATTGCAGGTGGTCTGAGTGGATTAATCATGTATTTAGTTGATTTTACTCCAAATGCATTAACGCAGCCGGATGGTGCCGTGGATGGATTGCGTTTATTTTTCTCTGCTTTCCCAATACTAGGAACCTTGATTGCCATGTATATCATGAGAAATTATGATATTACGGAAAAAAGAGCGTTAGAAATAAGTGCAGAGTTAGCCAAAAGAAAAGCTTTAAAAAACACAGAATCTTCTTCTTATTTACCGGGTAAATTAAAATCATTAGTAAAAAACAACACTTTAAATAGTGTTAATAGTATTGAATTTAATGAAAAAAACGAATCAGTTTTAAAGATTCTTTATTCTGAAACTTTAAATAAAGGATTACACGGACTTTGTTTTAGCCCTTATGTTGAAGGTCAACAAGCCGGAGATATTCTATCGGCAGAACAAATAAAAAGACGATTGGATATTATCGCTCCACATACAAAGTGGATTCGTTCCTTTTCGTGTACAGAAGGCAATGAATTAATCCCTGAAATTGCTCATCAGAAAGGATTAAAAACAGTAGTTGGTGCATGGATTAGTAACGATAGAAATCGAAACGAAAAAGAAATTGAAACCCTAATTAACTTAGCAAAAGCCGGTTTGGTTGATATTGCTGCTGTTGGAAACGAGGTGTTACACCGAAACGAAATTTCTGAACAAGAACTTATTACTTATCTAAAAAGAGTAAAAGAAGCAGTACCAACTATTCCTGTAGCCTATGTCGATGCCTATTATCAATTTTTAGACAAACCGGATTTAGTTTCAAATTGCGATGTGCTTTTGGTAAACTTTTATCCATTTTGGGAAGGAGTAAATAATGATTATGCTCTCTCCTATTTGCAAAATATGTTGGAATTAACCCAAACAATTTCAATGGGTAAAAAAATTATAATTTCAGAAACAGGCTGGCCAAGCAAAGGAGATGGTGTTGAAAAAGCAATTCCATCCGAAATCAATGCAATGAAGTATTTTGTAGCTTCACAAGAATGGGCAAAGAGTAATGATCTCGAATTATTCTATTTTTCTTCGTTTGATGAATCATGGAAAGTGAAACAAGAGGGAACTGTTGGAACTGCTTGGGGAATTTGGGATAAAAACGAAAAGCTAAAATTTGAATTAAAAACAGATACGTATGTCATTTAGAGAAGGTCACTATTTTTCATTCGATGAAAATAAAAATAATAAAGTTGAGGAAAACGTTCATCAAGAAATTCAAATTGCTCACTATACTTCGGAAGATTTATCCAAACTATGGCTAAAAACTTTAGAAGATGGAATGCATGGCATCTGTTTCAGCATGTATGAAAACAATCAAAAACCGGGTGATATCATTTATGGTGAACAAGTGAACAGAAGAATTCAAATTTTAAAGCCTTATGCAAAATGGATTCGTTCTTTTTCATGTATTGAAGGAAATGAACACATCCCAAGAATTGCTCATGAAAATGGCATGAAAACCTTAGTTGGTGCGTGGTTGAGTGATGATTTAGAACTCAATGAAAAAGAAATCGAAGGTCTTATTACTTTAGCCAAAGAAGGTTGTGTAGATATTGCCGCCGTTGGAAATGAAGTTATGTATCGAAACGATTTAACTGAAGAGCAATTAATTGAGTACATCATCCGAGTAAAAGAAGCTCTTCCGAATATTCCGGTTGGTTATGTGGATGCGTATTATGAATTTTCTCATCGACCGAGAATTACAGAAATCTGCGATGTTATTTTAACCAATTGTTATCCCTATTGGGAAGGTTGTCCGATTGAATATTCTTTTAACCACATGAAAAGTATGTTCGAATCGGCTAAGCATGCCGGAAACGGAAAACGTGTCATCATCACCGAAACCGGTTGGCCAAGTCAAGGTGGTTCGCTCAAAGGTGCTGTAGCTTCACATGAAAATGCAATGAAATATTTTATCGATACCCAAAAGTGGTCCAAACAAAATGATATTGAAATTTTCTATTTCTCTTCTTTTGATGAATCATGGAAGGTTGGCCCCGAAGGTGAAGTAGGTGCCTATTGGGGTCTATGGGATAAAAATGAAGAATTGAAATATCAAAACAATTTATAAATCATAAAATAGACTAAGTTAAAAAATAGGTAAATCAGTTTAACTTTTTTAAAATTCAAAAACAATACCACAAAAAATAAACTCATTTATCATGAAAAAAACATACTATTTCTTCTCTTTTTATCCATTTTTATGACTTCACAATCTAGCAATGCTCAAGTTGATGTAATTTACAACGATCTTGTATGGTCTGATGAATTTGAAACAAATGGTGCAATCAATTCAACTAAATGGCATCATCAAACACAATTGCCAAGTGGCGGAAGTTGGTTTAATGGCGAAGTGCAACATTACACCAACCTCATTTCAAACTCATTTGTAAATAATGGCTTTTTGAACATTGTAGCAAAAAAAGAAAATTATACCAATCAAGGTGTTACCAAACAATATACTTCGGCTCGATTAAATTCAAAATTTGCATTTTTGTATGGTAGAGTTGATATACGAGCAAAAATACCAACCAATCTAGGAACTTGGCCTGCTTTATGGATGCTGGGTAAAAATGTAAACGAAAGTGGAGGTTTTTTTAATAGTCAATTCGGAACTACAGGTTGGCCGGCTTGTGGCGAAATAGACATAATGGAACACGGAATTACGCAATCGCAACCTGCCGGTTACATACAAAGTGCCATTCACACACCTTCTTCACATGGAAATACGGTTAACCATGGCGGAACAATTGCTTCCAATTTAGGAAATAATTTTCATGTTTATTCAGTCAATTGGTCGCCTTTTCAAATTACATTTCTTCTCGATGGTGTCGCATTTTACACGTATAATCCGGCTGTTAAAAATGCAAATACATGGCCTTTTGATGCTGAACAATATCTTTTACTAAATATAGCTATGGGAGGAGTTGCCGGGAATATTCCGTCAAATTTCACACAAGCAGCGATGGAGATTGATTACGTTAGAGTCTATCAAAATTTGGATATTGATACAGAAGCTCCAACTAATTTTACTGCAACTGTTGGAACTGTAACTAGTTCTACTGTTGAATTGTTATTAAATGCAGAGGATAATTCGGATAATGTGGTTTATTCTATTAATTATGATGGTCAAAATATAATTACGGCAAACCCTTCCGGAGAAGAAAAATCAGTTATCGTTCCTAATTTAATGCCAACTACAACTTACGAATTTTCTGTTTCAGCAAGCGATGTTGCCGGGAATCAATACATCAGCAATCCAATACTTTTGAGTGCAACCACCACTGGATTTACTGGCTGTTCCGGAACTGATACAGAAGCTCAACAAGGGAATTTCTCAATTGGATATAATTATGACTTTGAAACCATTGGAACTGATGTAAAAATCACTTTTGAATTATTAGATACGGACAAAGTAGGTGTGGTTGCTTTCCTTTGGAGACAAAATCCCTTTACAGAATATCAAATGACGAATGTTTCAGGAAATGTTTACACTTACACAATTACCGGACAAACAATTGGTTCTACAATAAGTTATGCAGTTAAATTTGCTTATGCCGGCGGATTATCTGTTACACGCTACTTTTCCTATATTGTGGGAGAAGATTGCTCTCTCACCGTTGATTCTTCATACGAACTCGATTTATTTACTTTTGTTAATCCCGCCACGGATTATATGTATTTAAAACCTAATACTACAATTGATAAAGTTGAAATACACAATTCACTTGGTAAATCAGTTTTGGTTTCTTCTAAACCAAATGATACTATCAATATCCAAAACTTATCAAAAGGAATGTATTTGGTAACCGTTTATCAAGGAAATAGAAAAAGTGTCAAAAAAATGATTGTAAAGTAAACGGGCACCAATTTTGTGGCTTATTTTTTACTATTTATCTTATTAACAAGTTATTAACCAATATTTTTTGGTTATGTTAATAAAATTAAATAGCTTTGTTTGAATCAAATTACTTTAAATATGAAAAGAATTATTCTCATATTAGTATTTGTTGCCACAAACTTAGACTTACTAGGTCAAACAGATCAGGAATCTCCTAAACTATTCACGGAGGCTGTTCGAACAAACTTTCTTAAATATAAATTCCAAAGTAGTGAAGCCTATCGTCTTGGCGATTTTGAACGAGGTCAATTTCTTTTTGATAGCTTAGTTCAAAATCAACTCATTGGTTCCAAGTTCAATGATTATTCTTTAAAAAGAGTTTCTAACCGAAAACTCAAAATGAGCAAAGTAAAAAAACCAATTTTTCTGATTACTTATGCCGCTTGGTGCATTCCCGGAAAAGGTGAAATTCCAGCGTTAAACAAATTAGCAAAAGAAAATAAAGACATCGAATTTATCGTAATTGTTTGGGGTAAAAAACAAGAGGTTAAAAAATTCGCAAAAAAATTCAGCAGTAATATCGAAATCTGTTATGCTCACAAAAATTATAAAAACGACAATGAAATCGTAGAAAGCATGCGAGAAACGCTCGGCTTTCCTACTTGCTATATGATTGATGAGCATTTGCAAGTTGTAAATATCAAACGAGGGTCCGCCTCTACTCCACTAAAAACACCAACAAAAAAAGCGGTAGAAATGAATTATTCGCTATTTAATGATCGGCTTTCGGAGTTAATAAAATTCAAACAAGACAAAAAAGAGTTGTTAGTAACCAATTAATTATTTTCCAAAAATAAGTTTTCCGGCAACAAAAAGAAGAATAATTCCAAAGATTTTCTTCAGAATTTTTTGGTCAATTTGAACAGCAAATTTGCTTCCAATGAAACCGCCAATTACAAAAAAAACGGCAATAACTGCGGCATATTTCCAATCCACATAACCTTCTTTATAATAGTTAAAAGCGGCGATAGCTGTTACAGGAACTGCCAATACAGCTAAACTTGTTCCTTGCGATTGATGCTGAGACATCCCCATCATTACCAATAATGGAATCATAATAATTCCGCCTCCAACACCCACTAACCCACTTAAAATTCCGGCTAATAATCCGATACAAAGCAACAAAAACAATGTTGAAATTGTCATTTTCATTTGTTTAAAAATTAATAACCTTCAATCGGAATTTCTAACGTATACACTTTCTTAGACTTATTTTCAAGCTTTTTATCTCTTAACCACGGATTATGAATTTTTAAAATCTTGTAATTAATTCCTTGTTCTTTCGCAAAAATGGCTAAATCGGTAATTGTAGAATCAATTTCAATTTTCTTCACTTCTATCGGATGATATAATTGTTCGTTCGGAATTTCAAATCCGTATTTAGCAGAATTTTTCATGATTTCTTTCAATGCCAAAATTCTGAAAACGTAACGCGAAGTTTCTTCCGTTAGCAACAAATCATAATAATCTGTCACTTGTTGATTGGTAATTTGCTTATTCACACCACCAGATCCTCCATTGTAAGCTGCAGCGGCCAACGTCCAATTTCCAAATTTATTTTTTGCTGCTAAAAGATAACGACAAGCCGCTTCGGTTGATTTTTCAAGATGATAACGTTCGTCTACAAAATCGTTCACTTCCATTCCGTGTTCTTTGGCAGTTTCAGGCATAAATTGCCAAACACCACGAGCTCCCGCTGGCGAAACAACATTGGCTAAACCACTTTCTATAACAGCTAAATATTTAAAATCATCCGGAACACCATATTTCTTTAAAATAGGTTCGATAATTGGAAAAGCACGATTGGCTCTTTTTAAAATTAATGTTGTGGTTGAATGTAAATTGGTGTTGATAACCATTTCTCTATCCAAACGCTCACGAACATCAGCAATATTTAAAGGTGCTTTTTCGCCGGCAAAATCAATTTCCAAAGGAAGTGCTACTACTTCTCTTTTTTCGGTTACAATAACTTTTTTGGAAGTAGAATAAACAAATACTCCACTTAAACCAATTAAAACCGCCGCAATGGCAACATTTCTTATCCTTTTCATACCTTTCATATTATTTGTTAATTGTAAAACTACAAAAATCAGTCCAACTCAGCTATTATTTAAAATAATTTTTGGCAAATTTTCGTTGAGCCATTTAAATTTATTTAAAATCATAATATGTGTGCCGCCTTTAACAACGATAGAATCCTTAATATATTTTATTGGAAAAACATCATCTGCATCACCGTGAATATGAACTATAGTTGGATCCGGTTCAGTTCTATCCCAAAGGATAATTGTTTCAATCGCCCAATCTAAATAACATTTGTCTCGAAAACAAAGATAGCGATCATATAATTTTAATCGTTGCTTAACTGTATCACCGTAGGCAAATTTTGACAATGTTTCTACATTTTGAACCAAGCCAGTTGGCAATAATTTGTAAACTTTGGTAGATTTAGCAATTTTTAATCGTCTGGGAAATTCCTTATTTGATTTTACACTGGAAATGATAATTGTTTTTTGAACCGGAATCACTTTTGCCATTTCCTGAACAATCACACCACCAAACGAAACACCAATTAAAACCGGATTTTTGTGTTTTATATTTTTTGAAAGTCGGATACAATAATCGGTTAATGATTCTTTTGGATTGGGAAGTATCCATTCAAGCAAAAACACTTCAAAATGATCTTTTGGCAATTCGATACGTTCAAAAATCGACGTACTTGCTGCCAATCCGGGCATGAAATAAACTGGAATTTTTTCCATAACAATTATTTAAGTCCTAAAATTAAAACTTTACTATGAAACTGAATTGAATTGGTAGTTAATTTACTGATAATTTTAGAAATGGTAGACATTAACATTCTTTTTGAAAGAAAAAAATTTTAAAAAACGTATCTTTGCTTAAACTAATTTCATTTTTCCTATCCCAACAAAAGTATGGAAATCAAAGACAATCAATTATTAAGACAATTTGAAACCCAAACCGACTCAGGTTTATTGGTAATGGAATATGCTATGCAAGAGCGAAAATTGTTTTTAACAAAACTTCATCATTCTGAAGAGTTAGATTTGGATTACATCAATGATTTCATAAAAGCAGTACTTGCAATTGCCGAAGAACGAAAGTTTAAAGTTGTACCAACCCACCCAAAAGTGGCTCATTTTTTCAGAAAAAATCCTATTTACAAAGAATTACTTCCTCCCGGAATAAAATTGTAAATTATGAAATGTCCGCTTTGTTCTTCGCCATCCAATCATTTTTACAGTCATAATTCGAGAGAATTTTATTTCTGCACCAATTGTTTTTCTGTTTTCTTAGATAACAAAAATTACATTTCTGAAGAAGAAGAAGAAAAACATTATGAACACCATAATAATGATGTAAACGACTTAGGTTATCAAGAATTTGTATCACCTATTGTGAATGCCATAAAAAAAGATTTTACAACAAAACATAAAGGATTAGATTTTGGTAGCGGAACCGGACCGGTCATCACAAAAATGTTAACTGATGAAGGTTTTTCTATAATGGAATACGATCCATTTTTTGCAAACAATCCTGAAGTTCTAACCGAAAAATATGATTTCATTGCTTGTTGCGAAGTGATTGAGCACTTTCATCATCCGTACAAAGAATTCAAGAAATTGTATGATTTGCTTTTACCCGGTGGAAAGTTATACTGCAAAACCGATTTCTTTTCGGAAACTAAGAATTTTGATACATGGTATTATAAAAATGACCCTACTCACGTTTTCTTCTATCATCCTAAAACAATGGAATGGATTAGTAAAAATATTGGGTTTTCAAATTATTCTATTGATGGGAGAATGACTGTTTTTGAGAGGTAAATTAATTAGAAAATTTCTTTTCAATCCTTAATTGTATTTGATTTTCAAACTCTTCAATTATCTCATTTTCCTTTTTACGGTTGACAAACCAGTAAAAAAATAATTTTGTATCGAAACGCCCATACGTAATACAATTAACTAAAATATTTCCATTTTCATAAATTACAATAATCTCTTTACCATAATCAAAGGAAAGACAATTCCAATCAGAAGTAGCATGCGTAAATTGAATATTATCCCTGTAAATCTTCCACTCTAATTCTTCTACAATTTGTAATATTAATTGTTTATTCTCTTTCTGAGACAAACCTTCAATTTTTCTTAATTTATTAATATTAACAAAAGCATAAAAAAACAAAAGTGAAATAAGAAAAGTTACTATAAAAAACATAATAGCATAAAAACTATTTTCTGTTTTTAAAGTATTTATCAAATTAAAAAATGCTAAAAAAGGAAAAGATAATATAAAGAACAAATTATAAAGCAAATCTAATGTTCTATTGATTAACGAACTTTTCCTGAAAATTTTTTGGTGAGCAATCGACTTTTCAACATCAATTTTTTCTAATAACATCTGACACTAATAAAAGTTACATAACCACCAAATCCTTCACAAACTCCATCCTCACCGAACCATCTTCATCAATTTTTGTCAGTTTGATTTCGTGTAATGTATTCACCAATTCAGGATTCCAAGGCGTTTTTACTTTCACATAATTTTCGGTAAAACCGTGAATGTAACCTTCTTTATTTTCAGCTTCAAATAAAACGGTTCGCGTTGTTCCGAGTTGACTTTCGTAGAATGCTCTTCTTTTCTTAACGGATAATCCACGAAGCATTTTACTTCTTTTGGAACGAACATTGGCCGGAATCACATTTTCCATTTCTGCTGCTTCAGTATTATCTCTTTCTGAATACGTAAAAACGTGCAAATAGGAAATATTCAAATCATTCAAAAAATGATAGGTTTCTAAAAAATGTTCGTCGGTTTCACCCGGAAAACCTACAATTACATCCACACCAATGCACGCATTAGGCATCACTTCGCGAATTTTATTCACCCGATCCACATACAATTCACGCAAATAACGACGTTTCATTTTCTTTAAAATGTCATTACTTCCCGATTGCAACGGAATGTGAAAATGCGGCACAAACGTTCGGCTTTTTGAAACAAAATCAATTGTCTCATTTTTCAATAAATTGGGTTCGATGGAAGAAATTCGCAATCGCTCAATGCCTTCCACTTCATCCAAAGCCTGAACTAATTCTAAAAAAGTATGTTCGTGTTTTTTATTACCAAATTCGCCTTTTCCGTAATCACCAATATTCACACCGGTTAATACAATTTCTTTGATGCCTTGCTGCAAAATTTCCTTTGCATTATTCAATACATTTTGCAATTCATCACTTCGAGAAATCCCACGAGCTAACGGAATTGTGCAATACGTACATTTGTAATCGCAACCGTCTTGCACTTTCAAAAACGCACGAGTTCGGTCGCCAATGGAGTAACTTCCCACATAAAAATTAGCTTCTTCAATCTCGCAAGAATGCACTTCTCCCATATCATTTTTACTCAAATCGTTGAGATAATCGGTAATTTTGAATTTTTCGGTCGCACCCAAAACCAAATCTACACCATCCACGGCAGCCAATTCTTCAGGTTTCAATTGAGCATAACATCCTACTGCAGCAATAAAAGCTTTTTCGTTGTGCTTCAAAGCCTTCTTTACAATTTGCTTAAACTGTTTATCTGCGTTATCTGTAACAGAACAGGTATTAATCACGTAAATATCAGCAACTTCCTCAAAATCAACTCGTTCAAAACCTTCTTGTTGAAAATTTCGAGCAATAGTAGATGTTTCTGAAAAATTCAGTTTACAGCCAAGCGTGTAAAAAGCGACTTTTTTATTATTTTTCATAGCTAGCGTCCATTAATGAAATCGTTGTCAGAGAATGAACGTGGCAAATTTACAAACAATTTTAAAATACTCTGATTTTTTCAAAACTGATTTAGTCGTAATTATTAATTATATAACAATTTCTCAAAATAATGTAATGCAAAATGTACAAAAATGATGGAATTTTGAAAGTAACAAAAATTACAAAATCGTTTAAAAATCTATAATTATGTCTAAAGAAAATTTATTTAATAAAGAAGGAATTGCTAAGCTTAAAGAATTAGCTGAAAAAGCCAAAAATTGTATGTTTATTACCAATTTGAAAACCAGTTTACCGTTTAACGCAAGACCAATGAGTTTGCAAGAATGTGATGAAGAAGGAAATTTATGGTTTATTAGTAGTAAGGCAAGTAATAAAAATATGGAAATTCTGCAAGATAATCAGGTTCAACTCTATTTTATGAACAATGGAGATTATGAATACTTATCTATTTTAGGAAATGTACATATTTATGACAATCAATCAATGATAGACGAAAAATGGTCAGTTTTTGCAAATGCTTGGTTTGATGGAAAAGAGGATCCAAACGTTAGCATAATAAGAGTTCAACCTTCTGAAGTTTACTATTGGGATACAAAATCCGGAAAATTTATTTCAATGCTACACTTTTTTGGAGCGATTGTTAGCGGTAAAAAATCGGATAGCTCAGATGGAGTAGAAGGAAGAATAACTGTATAACAAAAAAGAAATCCGGGAAGATTTTATTTTTGTTTGTCATTCCTAAAGTAATCGACTTTCTAATCTATATATTTGTAATCGAGATTATAATTACAAGATGAAGATTACAAGATTTATCCTTTTTTTGTTACTACTATTAACTTTTGGATGCACAGATTCCAAGAAGAATAAAAATGTAAAAGATGTTTTTAGGTATAATGAAAGTGCGAACATTGCCACTTTAGATCCTGCATTTTCGAAATCACAAAACATCATTTGGGCTTGTAATCAATTGTTTAACGGATTGGTTCAGTTGGATGATAGTTTGAAAATTCAACCCGATATTGCCAAAAGTTGGACGATTTCGGAAGATGGAAAAACCTATCAATTCGTACTTCGTAACGATGTGTATTTTCATAAGCATCATTTGTTTGGAAAAGATTCCACTCGAACTGTGAAAGCAAGTGATTTTAAATACAGTTTAAAACGATTGAAAGACGAAAAAATCGCTTCACCCGGAGGATGGATTTTACAGAATGTGGAAAATTTTCAAGCGATAAATGATACTATTTTCGAAATAAAATTAGCCAAATCTTTTCCGGCTTTTTTAGGTTTGTTATCGATGAAATATGCATCGGTTGTTCCAAAAGAAATTATTGAAAGTCCGAATTATGATTTCAGAACAAAACCCATTGGAACCGGTCCTTTTCAATTTAAATTTTGGGAAGAAAATGTCAAATTGGTTTTACGTAGAAATCCGATTTATTTTGAAAAAGATGAAAACGGAAAGCAATTGCCTTACTTAGAAGCTATTGCCATTACGTTTTTACCCGACAAACAAAGCGGTTTTTTAGAATTTATTCAAGGAAAAATTGATTTTGTCTCCGGATTAGATCCTTCCTATAAAGATGAAATTCTGACTCAAAAAGGAGAATTACAACCGAAATATGCCGATGATGTCAATTTAATTAGCGGTTCCTACCTCAACACTGAATATTTAGGTTTTCGAATGGACGGTTCCGATAAAACGATTTTGGACAAACGCATTCGTCAAGCATTAAATTATGGTTTTGATAGAGCTAAGATGATTATCTATCTTCGAAATAATATGGGAATTCCGGCAACAAGTGGAAT
This sequence comes from Flavobacterium azooxidireducens, assembly GCF_023195775.1. Taxonomy (NCBI): domain Bacteria; kingdom Pseudomonadati; phylum Bacteroidota; class Flavobacteriia; order Flavobacteriales; family Flavobacteriaceae; genus Flavobacterium; species Flavobacterium azooxidireducens. Next base: position 2,366,817 of record NZ_CP096205.1, on the reverse strand, counting down.
AATTCCAAGCGGAATGCCGAGTTTTAATAATCAAAAAGGGTACGATTTTGAGCCTGAAAAAGCTAAATCGTTGGTCGCAGACTATGTCAAAGAAACAGGCATTAAAAAACCTAAAATCGTTTTAAGTACGAATGCGACTTACATTGATATTGGTGAATTTTTACAACGCGAATGGCAAAAAATTGGTTTGGATGTTGAAATTGATGTGAATCCGCCGTCGACATTACGACAAGCGATTGCAACCGGAAAAGTGACATTTTTTAGAGCGAGTTGGATTGCCGATTATCCCGACGCGGAGAATTATTTATCGCTTTTTTACAGTAAAAACTTTGCTCCAAATGGACCGAATTACACGCATTTCTCAAATGCAAAATTTGATGCTTTATATGAAAAAGCGTTTTTAGAAACCGATGACGCCAAGCGATTTGAATTGTATCAACAAATGGATAAAATCATCATTGAAGAAGCTCCGGTTATTTTACTTTTTTATGATAAAGTAGCGAGGTTTACACGAAAAAATGTGGAAGGTTTGGGGATTAATCCGTTGAATTTGTTATCTTTAAAAAGAGTTAGAAAGCTTTAAACCTAAGCTCGCAAAAGTAATTTCTCGCAAAGACGCTAAGTCGCAGAGAAAAAAACTTGGCGTCTTTGCGTCTTTGCGAGAAAACTAAAACATAAAATAAAGGTTATGCCCGGAGAAGGTTCAATGTTGCACGCTTTAATCAGTTCGAGAAACAACAAACGCAATCGAATTGACAAATTAAAACGTTTGGAAAACACGTCCAATGAAACATCTGAATTTGTGGATCACGTTCAAGCGACACCTGAATTATTGGAATCCATTCGTAAAAAAATGCAGGCGGAACGAAAAGCTGAACGAACAAAATTAATTATTAAAACCATTATTTTTTTGATTTTGCTTTTTAGTGTACTTTATATTTTCAATCATAATTGGAAATGGATTGAAGGATTTTTTTATAAGGTAAAATGGATGATTTAACCACAAAGGTCGCTAAGGTTTACGCAAAGGTCGCAAAAGATTTATCAAACTTTTTTAGCATTCTTAGCGTAAACCTTAGCGACCTTTGCGGTTAAGTTTAATTTATTCCTTCCTCCACTTCTTCGTCTCCTCAAACACATGTTCTAAAATTCTTGCATCTTCTTCTGTAAATTCTACATGACGGCGGGACATTACGATTCGAGCTGTTTCAAAGGCTTTTTTGGTGATGTAAGTTGAAAATCCGGCTGCTCCACCCCAACTGAAACTTGGTACAAAATTTCTTGGAAAGCCGCTACCGAAAATGTTGGTAGAAACTCCTACGACAGTTCCGGTGTTAAACATGGTGTTGATGCCGCATTTACTGTGATCGCCCATCATGAGTCCGCAAAACTGCAAGCCGGTTTTTTCAAAACCTTCGGTTTCGTAGCTCCATAATTTTACTTCTTCGTAGTTGTTTTTTAAGTTGGAATTGTTTGAATCGGCTCCAATATTACACCATTCGCCTAAAACGGCATTTCCTAAAAATCCGTCATGACCTTTGTTGGAATACCCAAAAAGAACAGAGTTATTGACTTCACCACCAATTCGGCAATGTGGGCCAACTGTGGTTGCTCCGTAGACTTTTGTTGCCAACTTTACTTGTGCTTCTTCGCACAATGCAAATGGTCCGCGAATCACCGAACCTTCCATGATTTCGGAATTAAAGCCAATGTAGATTGGTCCGGTGGATGCGTTTAAGGTGACAAATTCGAGCTTTGCTCCTTTTTCAATAAAAATATTTTCAGGATTAATGACGTTCACGCTTTTTGGAATCGGTTGTGATGTTCTTCCTTCGGTTAAGAGTTCAAAATCTTCACGGATGGCTGCATCATTTTTGGCAAAAATATCCCATGTGTGTTCGATGCGTAAACCGTCTTCGTTATAATCGATGATTTCATACGTATCAAAATCTACTTCTTCTTGTGTATCATTCGTATAAAAAGCAACTACTTCTTCGCCTTTAAAAATGGCTTGATTTTTTTCTAAACTTTTAATCATTTCTACCAATACTTCGTTAGGAAGAAAAGAGGCATTGATGAGAATATTTTCTTCCATTTCAACCATTGGATATTTTTCTGATAAATATTCTTCGGTGATAGTTGTGGTGGTATAGCCTAAATATTTCTCCCACTTTTCACGAATGGTTAAAATTCCGATACGTATGTCTGCTACCGGACGGGTGAATGTAAAGGGTAAAAGTGCATTGCGAACCGGTCCGTCAAAAAGTATGTAGTTCATTTTGTTTGTATTATTTTTTGAAATTCAAAGTTATAAAAAAGCCCTCACAAAGGAGGGCTTTTTCAAAATTTAGTTTGGTTAGGTATTTATTGTTTAATCAACTTGTGTGTTGAAAGTGTTCCTTCGCTGTCTTTTGCTAAAAGAATATAGGTTCCTGTAGCTAACGATTGAATTGAAATTGTTTCGTTTACCACAGGAGTTTCAAAAACTTTTCTTCCGTTAAGGTCAAAAAATTCAGCTGAAACAACTTCGGAATTATTTGAAGATTGTAATGTTACAATATCTTTTGCAGGATTAGGATAAACTTTAAAGCTTGAAAAAGTAGTATTGTTTACGCTTAATGTTTCACCTTCTACAACCAATAAAGCTTCGTTAATTGAAGGATTATCAATAGTATCAACAATTCCCGAAGGCCATCTCACGATGATTTGATCAATTGCTGTTGCTTGACCGATACCAAAGTGAACGTTTAAAGAACTCATATAGGCAAAACCTTCACCACTTCTTACATCTCTAATTTGTTTGCCCCAAGCACCGTAAATTTCAACACGAGCTCCAATTCCGTTTCCGTTACTTTGAATTCCTCTAAAGTTTAATTTTACCCAATTATTATCGTTAGTATTATTTATTTTTAACGTATTTCCGCTTTGAATATCTAAAAACCCATCGTTGTTAAAATCACCAACTGGTCCAACCGCAAGTCCTGATACTTGAAAAGGAGTAAAAGTTAAATCTCCATTTCCAAACATAACAATTCCGCCAGAACCTAATACATCAGCAAATCCATCGTTATCAAAATCATAGGTAATATATTCTGTACCAACAGCAGTATTCAAGTTCCATCCTGAACCTGCAGTTACATCCGTAAATGTGCCATCGCCATTGTTACGCATTAATTTATGAGCTTCGTTAGTAACATAAGAACCAATTAAAACATCCATATCCCCATCATTATCATAATCTGCCCAAGCGGAAGACCATGTTTGTATTGGATCTGCTAATCCGGCAGCTGCACCAACTTCTGTGAATACACCATTTCCATCATTTCTAAATAATTGATTAGTTCTTCTTGCTGTTTCACCACCACATTTAGCAATAAACATATCGATGTCTCCATCATTATCATAATCAACCCAAAGAGATCCATAATGCCCCCCAGAAGGATAGTTTCCAATTCCACCTTGATTAAAGCTCAGATTTCCTTCACCATCATTAAGGTAGAATACATTTGGAGCCACATCATGACACACAAATGCATCTAAGTGTCCGTCATTATTAATATCAACAAAATTTGAACGTTGAGAAAACACATATTCAGAGGTCGACATTTGAACGAAACCAGTTCCGTTGTTTATGGATTTCATAAACGTTACACCTTGTCCCCCTCCATATAATAAATCATTGTAACCATCTTTATCGATGTCGCCAGCAGCAGTACTCCAAGAAGGCATAAATTGTGCATTTGATGTTGGAATTACTTGGTTTGTTGTAAATCCACCCTCAGCATTTTGATAAAAAATATGAACAAAATTTTGTGAAACTCCAACGATATCATCTAAGAAGTCATTGTTCATATCCACTGCACATTCTTTATAAGAACCTGTTAATGCAATGTTTGTATTGGTAAAAGATAATCTTTGTGGTTCAGGCTCAATAAATTCATATTCTAGAACCTGAAAAGTGAATCCTCCAGCAGACCAATTGTCATCAAAAGCTATGTAATACGTTGTATTTGCTATTACATCAAAAGTACTACTTGAAGCATAATTTCCATTTGAAGCATCTACATCATCATCACCAGCATGACAAACTAGTGCTCCACAAGTTCCCGTGTAAACGTGAAATCTTGTATCTCTTCTTGGTGTGTTATTTACAATATCAGTTGTAATGGTAATTGTAAGATCTTCTGAGGGTGTATAGGAATACCATTCACCATTATCAGCACCTGAACCTCCATTTGATGCACAAATGAGTGTTGGAACATCACCATTAATTCCATCAACGGTATAAAATCCAAAACCCGGTATTTCCACAGCTGTTAAACAAGTGTTTTGTGCACTTATGAACAAGGTGCTAAAACAAAATAATAATAAAATTGTATTTTTTTTCATGTTGTATAAGTTATTGTGTCTATTACTATTAATTATTAATTACATCCACTTAAAGAATTAATCCAATCTTGAATCAATTGAACTCCTTCTTCATGTATTACTGACCTGCCAACTAAAGGCATCATCAAATTTGCTTCATTAGTATTCATTCTATTATGCAACGCAGATCGTCCGGGATTTCCCGGTTCAACGATACTTGTGGCACCAGTTACAGGTTGCACAGGTGGTTCACAAATACCTAAATTGGCAGGTGTTGTTGTATCTACAAAATCTAGGCGAATGTCTCTGTAATTACAATGTCCCATTTCGCTGTGACAATGAGCACAATTAATATCAAGATAAGAACGAACACGTAAATCCAATGATTTTGAAGTGTCGGTATAATCAACAGTTGAAGCAATAGTATTTGGTAAATTATTTTGCAAATAACCCATTTCAATCCATTTTGCCAACTGATTCTGCATTCCGGTTTGATAATTATAAATTGTATTTAAATTTTGTGGTTTAATTCCAATGGGATTAGGATTAATCTCTTGTTTATGACAAGTTAAACACTCAACTTCAGAAGGTATTCTGTAATTTGAAACCGTTTGAGAAACTCCGTTTTGGTTCAACCATGTCACACTAGTCAAACCTCCGCCCATTTGTAAAAAAGCTTCAGTTTGCTCATCATTCCAAACATATTCGGCAAATATCCAACCATCACTTTTTCTGATCATTAAACGAGTTTCAATGATTCGAGTAGTATTAGACGGTTGTACATTATTGTAGTAAAAATTCTTAATCAAAACAGCTCCAACCGGTAATTCTAAGTTATTTTCATCACCATTATAAGTTGCTGTTGTTCCATCCGGCATCCAAACAAATCGAGCTTTTAAAGCATAATCTGTAAAAAGCGAACTTGCCGGTTTGTAGGGCAAAACTCCAAAAGATGGATTTTGATTTTTTATATCGCCAACAAAAAATTTGTAATCTGATAATTTTGGATATGGAACTTGAGTCAAATCAACAACAGCAATTGATACAGCTGTAATTGTTACATTAGCTTGATTGGAAACATTTCCTTCTGCATCTTCAACGGTATATTTAATAACTGTTGGATTTCCGATAAAAGAAGTCGATGGAGTAAATGTTATATTGCCATTTAGAGCATTCACTGTCCAAATACCTTCATTGGCTACGTCTAATTTATCTAAAGTACCGTTAGAATCAGTATCTACTCCGCCTACAATACTAACAGTGGTAGGAGAAACTTCGTCGCCGGTTATATCATTTTCTAAAACAGGTATTTCAACTGCTTCTGCTAAAGGATAAGATGCAAAATCATCTGTTGCAATAGGTAGAATATCTTCAATTGGAGTATAATCGTCATTATCAGAACAAGAAACAGTAGCAAATGTCAAGCCTGAAATAAAGGTAAGAAGTAATAGGCGTATAAAAATTCTTTTCATCTTTGAATCGTTAATTATTTTTTCAAAAATAATAAAAAATCAATATAATTAACATTTTTTTACAAAAAAAATCAAATTATTAAAAGTAATTAAATCATATACGCTAAAACATGAACATATTAGCTTTAGAAATACCCAGAAAACCCTTTATTTATAATACTTTCTGAATTAATAGAAACAAATTAACTTTAGTGTACTGATAATATGAACCTTACAGTCCCACCCCGTCTTCTTCCCCTGCTCTTTTCAAAATAGTTTCAGGAAGTGCTTTTTTGGCCTTGGCTCCCATTTTACGTAAACGTTCAACACTACCCACAAGATTTCCTTTGCCTTCAACAAGTTTACCCATTGCATTTCCGTACTCTACTTTTGCTTCATCCATTTTTTTACCAATTTTGATTAAATCAGAAACAAAACCTTCAAACTTATCATACAAAGCTCCGGCTTGACGAGCAATTTCAAGAGCGTTTTCTTGTTGTTTTTGATTGGTCCACATACTGTCAATGGTTCGCAATGTGGCTAATAAAGTTGTTGGAGTTACAATGATAATATTTCGCTCAAATGCTTTGTTATACAACGAATTATCATCATTCAAAGCAATCGCAAAAGCCGATTCAATCGGAATGAAAAGCAACACAAAATCAGGACTTTCCATTTGATACAAATCGTGGTAATTTTTATCACTCAATTGCTCTACGTGTCGTTTGATAGAATTGATATGTTCTCTTAAAAACAATGCTTTTTGCACATCATCTTCCTCATTGGCATACCGTTCATAAGCCGTCAAAGAAACTTTTGAATCCACTATCATTTTCTTTCCATCAGGTAAACTAATTACTACATCCGGAAAAACACGACTACCTTCTTCGGTTTGAAAACTTTGTTGCACATGGTATTCCCGTCCTTTTTCTAAACCGGATTTTTCGAGCACGCGTTCCAGAATTAATTCACCCCAATTTCCTTGCATTTTGCTGTCACCTTTCAACGCTTTGGTCAAATTGAGCGTTTCTTTACTCATTTGCTCATTCATTTCTTTCAACCCAACAATTTGCTGACGAAGTGCAGCATGATAATCAATACTTTCTTTGTGTGTATCTTCGACTTTCTTTTCAAAATGCTGAATTTTTTCCTGTAAAGGCGATAAAATATTTTTTAAATTTTCCTTATTTTGTTCGGTAAATTTTACTGTTTTCTCTTCGAGAATTTTATTGGCTAAATTTTCAAATTCTTTCGTAAATTTTTCTTGGAGTTCTTCTACTTCTTGTTTTTGTTCTTTGTTACGTTGCCATAAATTTTCAAAATCGGCTTCTTTTTTGGTGAGTTGCATCGATAAGGAATCTTTTTCACGACGAATTTCTTCTTTGTCTTTTCTTTCTAATTCTAAATTGTTTGAGAATTGATTTTGCTCTTCCTGAAAGCGAATTTTTAATTGATCAATTTGTAGTAAAAGTCCATTCACTCGTTCTTCCAAACCTGATTTTTCCGATTTGGATTGAGCTGTAAATAATAGTTTTCCAATATAAATTCCAATAGCTAAAGCAAGAATAAATACAATGGTAAAAAGAATAATGTCTGACATTTGGCGATGATTTTTTAAAAAGTAAAAATACGCAAAAGAAAAATGCATATCCAAAGAACTCTTTCAATTTGAATGAAATAATTTTTATCTTTAACAAAAATAGGTTCAGTATGCAAGACAAATCTTTACTCCGAAGTCAGCTTTTTCAACATTTAGACGGATTAGTAACCGCTCCCGTAGCTTATGCTTTATGGGAAAAAGGTGTGTTGGATTATTTATTTTCTGAAAAATCAGTTTCACTGTCTGATTTGTCAACGCAATTCAAATCCAACGAAGGTTATCTCAATGTGGCGATGCGGGTTTTGGCTTCGCAAGGTTTTATTGATTTTAAAGTGGATAATCAATCAAATGAAGTTACCTATTCGATAAATTCAAAAAGTAAAATAGCTTTTGATTTATTTCCGTTGTATAAAGATGTGGTGGAATTATCCAAATTTGCCGGAAATTTTCATAATCGGGTTTTTCAGGAAGAACCTTTTTTGAGATTAAAACCGTTGTTTGAAAAATATAAAAATCACTTCGGAATCACTTTTTCGGATGATGAAACGACACTTTCCATTCAAAAACAAATTTTAAAACACATTGAAGGGAATTTAGTGGGTTCAACTTTAGTCCGATTAGGAATGAATGGTATGTTTCATAAATATTTTATGGAAACGAGTTTTAAACCCGAAGAGTTTCACAAACAACCGGAACATTTTACTCAAATTTTGAACTTTTTTGTCCATTTAGGTTGGTTCACCGAAAAAAACGAATTTTATCAATTCACAGAAAACGGATTATTTTTTGCCAAAAAAGTAGCAGCTTATGGCGTAACTGTTTCCTATTTACCAATGTTTCGAAAAGTAGATGAATTGATTTTTGGTAATCCAAATGTGTTGCGAAATGTAGGTTTAGGCGAAGACGAATTGCACGTGGACCGCGAAATGAACGTTTGGGGAAGCGGCGGTGCTCACGCTACTTATTTTAAAGTAATTGATGACATTATCATCGAACTTTTCAACCGTCCGATTGAAGAACAACCGAAAGGTATTTTGGATATGGGATGTGGCAACGGAGCGTTTATTCAGCATATTTTTGAAGTGATTGATCGACAAACGTTACGAGGAAAAATGTTGGATGATTATCCCCTATTTTTGGTTGGAGCCGATTATAATCAAGCGGCATTGAAAGTTACCAGAGCCAATTTGATTAATGCTGATATTTGGGCAAAAGTGATTTGGGGCGATATTGGCCAGCCCGATTTATTAGCGAAAGATTTAAACGAAAATTACGGAATTCAATTAAATGATTTGCTCAATGTTCGAACTTTTTTAGACCATAACCGAATCTGGGAAAATCCGAAAACAACAACACCAAATCGATTGAGTAAATCTACCGGAGCTTTTGCTTTTCGAGGTGAGCGAATTACCAATAATGATGTGGAAGATAATTTATTAGAACATTTGAAAAAATGGTCGCCTTTTGTGGCAAAATACGGTTTGCTTTTAATTGAATTGCATACGATTTCATCGGAATTAACGGCAAAAAATTTAGGCAAAACAGCAGCAACAGCTTATGATGCCACTCACGGGTTTTCTGATCAATACATAGTGGAAATTGATGTTTTACACAAAATTGCTACCGAAGCCGGATTGCAACCCGACGCAAAATTATTTCATAAATTCCCAAATACAGATTATGCAACCGTGAGTATTAATTTGTTGAAAGGGAAAAATTAAATAATTGTAAATTTTCCTTTATCGGCATCAAATTGAATATGTTCGTTTTTAAATAAATTAGAAAAAACACCTTTTGAAATTAAATTACATGGTTCATCTTGAATTACTGTTTTACCATCCATCACAATCATTTCATCACTCAATTGAATGGCTAAATCAATATCGTGTGTGGAAAATAAAATGCATTTTTGGGTTTCAGCGGTTAATTTTTTCAAGAGTTTAAATAATGAAACTTTATGAAGTAAATCCAAATGTGTAGTAGGTTCATCCAAAACAATTAGTGGAGTATCTTGAGCCAATGCTCTCGCAATTAACACTTTTTGCATTTGTCCATCACTAATTTCGTAATGCTTTTGATGAGTTAGATGATTGATTTCAGTCAGTTCAATGGCTTTATCGACTTTAATTTTATCATCCTCAGTTAATTTTCCCAGCCAATTCGTGTAAGGTTGTCTTCCCAACGCAATTAATTCATAAACGGTTAAATTGCTTGGTGGTAATTTTTCGGTTAACACAACACTGATTTGTTGAGCTAAAGCTAATGGTTCAAAAACTTCGATTGATTTTTCGTTCAATAAAACGGTTCCTGAAAGTGGTTTTTGAATTCCGGTAATCGTTCGCAACAACGTTGATTTCCCAATTCCGTTGGCTCCTACTAAACCGATTAATTTTCCGGGTTCCAAACTAATTGCAACGTCTGAAGCTACCATTTTGGTAGTTGCTTTAGAAGTGTAGCCGATGTTGATATTTTTGGTTTGGAGAATCATTTTTTTGAGTTGCTGATTTTTAGCTAATTAAACCACATAGAGACATAGGAATTTCTTTTCTCTAAAACATAGAGAATAAAGCAAGCTTTATTTTTAGAGTTAGTATTGCGGTAATTTTTTGAAATATTCATTTACATAAGTTTTTTGTCCTTCATTAAAAATATTACTACAGTTAAAATTAATCAAAATTCCTTTGGGAGCTTTTAATAGTTTCATATAATTTAAAAGTTGAGCTTCAGTAATTTTATGTATATCTATCACTGACTTGATTTCAATTACTAAACAATTTTCAATAAATAAATCACATCTGAAATTAATATCTAAAGATTTTCCTTTGTAAATTACAGGAACTTTCATCTCTGTTAAAAAATTTATTTTTCTATGTGTTAACTCTTCAACCAAACATAAATGATAAACACTTTCTAACAAACCTCTTCCCATAAATTTATGAACTTCAATTGCAGAACCGACAACTTCATAAGTCAATTCATCTAAATATTTTTGCGTTATCATAAGCTATGTTTCTATGTGGTTTATATTAAATCATTATTTTTCGTTTTCTAACCAATAACCAAACCACGACTGGTGCTCCAACCATAGAAGTTATGGCATTAATTGGCAACGTATAATCGCTACCGGGGAGTTGAGCGATGCTGTCGCAAACCAACATCAAAATGGCTCCAATTAGTAATGTGCTCCAAAATAGAATGAAATGATTACTGGTTTGAAAAAGTAATTTCGCTAAATGCGGAACAGCCAGTCCCACAAAAGCAATTGGTCCTGCAAAAGCGGTGATGCTTCCGGCTAAAATACTAGTGGCAAAGATGATTATTAAACGCGTTTTCTTGAAATTCAAACCTAAACTTTTGGCGTAATTTTCTCCTAATAATAATGCGTTCAATGGTTTGATGCTGAAAATACTCAACACTAATCCCAAACCGCAACAAATGGCTAAAATCAGAATGGAATTCCACGGTAAATTAGCCAAGCTACCCATTGACCAAAAGGTGAATTTTTGTAATTCCTGAGCAGTGCTGAAATAACTCAACACACTCACAATCGCACTGGTGAAACTTCCAAACATCAAACCGACAATCAAGATAGCCATCGTATCTCGTAATTTTTGAGAAACCACCAAAACTGCCATTAAAACTAAAAAACTTCCGATGGAAGAAGCCAAAACAATTCCGTAATCTGATACTAAAAAGCTAGGTAAAAAACCGGCTCCCATAATCACAAAAGCCACACCAAGACTTGAGCCTGAACTTAATCCGAGTACATAAGGTCCGGCTAATGGATTTCTGAATAACGTTTGCATTAATAATCCTGAAATCGACAAGCCCATTCCTACTAAAATAGCGGTGAAAGCTTTTGGTAAACGGAAATTCCACAGAATGATTTCCCACGACGTTTTAATTTCATTACCGATAATCGAATTAAAAATTTCGGTTGTTGGAATAGAAACTGAACCTAAACTGAGGTTAAGTAAAAACGTTCCGATTAAAGCGAAACTTAAAAAAAGGAAAAGTATTTTATGTTTTTGAGTTGGCAATTTTTAAACCATTAAGTGATTATGATAAGAAAACATAAACTGAAAAAATCAATATTTTTGAATTAAAACCTCAGTTGGAATTCGCAATTTTTCGCTTAGATTTCTAACCATTTCAATCGTTAATTTTCTTTTTTTACTCAAAATCTCACTCACTCGACTATTAAAACCAACGGCTTCAGCCAAATCTTTTTGCTTCATACCCAGTTGATCCATTCTAAATTTAATGGCTTCAATTGGATCCGGCATGTCAATTGGGAAATTTTTTGATTCGTATTTTTCTATTAAAATTGAAAGAATTTCAAGTTCATCGCCATCTATTGAATTTGGTTTTGCATCAAAAATTTCTTCTAATCGCTGTAAAGCCATTTGATAATCTTGTTCTGTTTTTATTGGTTTTATATTCATCGTTATATTTTTGTTGCGTCAATTTTATCATATTCGGAATGTGTTCCAACAAATCGAATCCAAGCCGTCTGATAATGGAGATTAAACTTTACAATTAGTCTGTATTTATTACCTTTAATATTGAAAACTATTCGATTGTCTAATAAAATACTGGCATTTGGATAGTCTTTCTTTAATAAGTTTAAATTTTCCCAATTTGAATTTTCTACTTCCTGAAACCATGTTTTTAAGGCTTGTTCTGAATCGGCATGAATTTCCCAAAATTCACGTAATGTTTTTCTCGATATAATTCGCATGGCGTACAAAATTAACGATTATTTCCCAAATTGGTAACTTTTTACTTCAATTTCTCAAAAAAATACAATTCATAATCAGGTAATAATTCCGGATGAAGAATTTTGATTAAATCTTTGAGCACTAAATCCGGACGATTGGACGCTAATTCATAATAGATAACTCCACCGGTTTTTCCTTTTTTGGAACTGAATGAATAGACGTTTTTATTTTGAACTGCTTTAAAATGCTTGTAGTTTGGATTCGCTTTTTCAAGTTCTTCGAAGGACGTAAATTGCCCGGGACCAATCCAAAAATCGGCATCTTGGGCTTTTTCGAGAACGGTTTCAAACGATAAGGATAAACTACCGGTTCCTTCGGATTCTTTCCAGAAATAATTGCCGTTTGCATTGTCAAGAAATTGTGCTGCCCAACTTTTTCCTTGTGGCAAATACCATTGATCTTGGTAAATGGCTCCGCTCAAAATGGTTGGTTTTGAAGTGGCTTTTTTGGCTAACTCAATGGCTTCTAAATAATCTTTTTCGATGGTTTTGAAAACTTTATCTGCTTTTTCTTCGAGTCCGAATAAAACCCCAAAAAGTTGAATCCATTCTGAACGTCCGAGCGGATGTTGCTCTGTCCAATCACCGTTGTAGAGAATTTTTAAACCGTTTTGTTGCAAATTGTCGTAGGTTTTCTTTTCGCCATCTACGCCAAAACCGATGATTACGTCGGGTTGCATATCGAGTAAAACTTCGGTGTTTAAACTTTGGTTGGTTCCGATTTCGCGGACTTTTCCGGTTTCGATTAAGGTTCTGGTTTTTTCTGAGGAAACGTAATCGGTGTTTGGAAATCCGACTAATTTGTCTTCAACTTCTAATAATTCTAATGCTGGAATGTGTGTGGTGGATGTGACTACAATTGATTTTATTGGAACTTGAATGGCGGAATATTTTTGTAAACTATCGGGAATTTTAGCAGATTGTTTGTGTAAAATATACGTGTAATTTTTATCGGATGTAGGCCAAGGATTTGAAACGGTTACAATTGAAAAATCAGCATATTTTTGAATGGAAAGTCCGCTGGCGTAGCAAATATAATTTTCGGGAGACTGGTTTTCTGAATTTTTTTTCTCTTTCTGTTGACAAGAAATAAATAGAAAAGAAAATATTGAAAATAAAATGTATTTTTTCATTGAATGCTTTTTTGCAAAGGTAGCCGAATGTTTTAAATTTTGCTGAATGTTTTTTTGATGCACTCTCCCCTAGCCCAGACAACAGCGGAAACCCCGCAGGACTAAAAGCTAATTTTTCTTGGCTTTTTGGGGCGACCAACGGAAGCCACGAAAAAGCCATAGAAAAATAGCTTTTAGGACGAGGAGTTGAAGCGAATGGCTGGAATAGCTTCTGAAAAATTTTATGAATTGTTTAATTTAAAATGTTTACTTTTGCACCGTATTTTGGTTGCAAAGCCGTTTTTAGGCCGAGCATTAAAAGGGAATCAGGTGAAATTGGTTTCGAGTTTATTGGTTTCGAGTTCCGAGTTGGAATACGAAATATTAAATTTGAGATTTTTATAAATCCTGAGCTGTTCCCGCAACTGTAAGCTATTAAGCTTGTTGTTCACTTTCACGCCATTGTTCGCCGCGGCGAACGAGAAGGCCAACAACAAGACGCAAGCCAGGAGACCTGCCAAGTGCTTAACAATTATCGAACCTTCGGGAAGAAAGGTTTTTGATGACTATGACTTGGAAATTTCTCTTTTGCGGTTTGGCTTTATTGCTGTTTCAATTGGTTTTGGGGCAGAACGATTCGATTGTGCGATTGAACGAAGTGGTGGTTTCTGACTCGAAGTTGCAAAAATTTTTGAATGCTCAACAAATTAGGGTTTTGAATGATAGTGTTTTGCAGAAGAACACGGGTTCATTTACTAATTTACTCCTTTTTAATTCTCCCATTTATTTTAAAGAAAACGGTGCAGGAATGGTTTCGTCGCCTTCGTTTCGAGGAACTACGGCTCAGCAAACGGCGGTGATTTGGAATGGCATCAACATCAATTCGCAACTAAACGGACAGACGGATTTTAATACAATTAATGCAGCAGACTTTAACTCGATTAGCATTCGTTCCGGTGGCGGTAGTGTTTTGTATGGTAGCGGAGCAGTTGGCGGAAGTATTCATTTAACGAATTTATTGTCATTCAATTCTAAAATCAAACATCAATTTAGAGCTAATTATGGAAGTTTTAATTCGCTTGGTTTGAATTATGGTGTAGAAGGCGGTTCGGAAAAATGGGCTTATCAAGCGAGTATTTCAAGAAATAGTTCGGATAATGATTATGAATACATTGGTAGAAATCAGAAAAATGAAAATGGTGAATTTTATAATCAAAGTCTGAATTTTTCGTCAGGATATAAAATCAATGATAACAATTTTTTGAAATTTTACAGCCATTGGTTTGATAGTGAAAGGCATTTTTCGGGCACCATTACCGTGCGTTCTAAAAATAAATACCAAGATTTTAATTCACGAAATATGTTGGAATGGGTGAATTTCAACAATCGATTTACCTCGAAAATTAAATTGGCCTATTTAACTGAATCGTATCGTTATTTTGAAAACAAAGATGCTGATTTTTATACGTTTGGCAAGGTAAAAACTTTTTTAGGAAGGTATGATGCGACTTATAAAATTACAGCACAAAAAGAAGTTTTGGCTGTTTTTGAAGTAAGTCAAAACCATGGAGAAGGTTCGGATATTTTACCAAAAAAACGAACAATTGGAAGTGGAAGCATTGTTTGGAAACATCAACTAACTGATAAATTTGACTATGAATTAGGGGTTAGAAATGAAATTTCTGATCGTTATGAGAGTCCGATACTTTTTTCGGCTGGAACGCGATTGAATGTAACAGATTTTTATAAAATAAAATTAAATGCTTCTAAAAATTATCGCATTCCAACCTACAATGATTTGTATTGGCAAGGCAGTGGTAATCCGGAATTGAAACCGGAACACGCTTTGCAAGCCGAAATTGGTCAGGAATTCACTTATAAAAAAACAAAACTTTCTTTTATTGGTTTTTATAGTAAACTTCGTGATATGTTGCGGTGGATTCCCAACTCATCCGGACTTTGGCAACCGCAAAACACGGACAAAGTGACCATCTATGGTTTAGAAGCTTTATTGGAAAATAAATTGAATTTTGGAAATCATCATTTTGCTTTGAATGCTTCGTATGCTTACACGATTTCGGAACGAGATGACTTAGAAAAACAATTGATTTATGTTCCGATTCACAAAGCAAACGGTTCAATTTCCTATTCGTATAAAAAAATCACAGCCTATTTTCAAACGCTGTTTAATGGCGAAGTGTTTACTTCTTCTGATAATTTCTATAGTTTGGATTCCTATAATTATTCAAATATTGGAGCCGACTATGATTTTGGGAAGAAAAATACCTATCGACTCGGTTTTCAGGTTTTAAATCTCGAAAACACGAACTATCAAAACGTTGCTTCTCGTCCGATGCCGGGAAGACATTTTCAAGTGTATCTAACTTTAAATTTATAATAAAATGAACTTCAAAAAACTTTCACTTTTAGCTTTGGCCGCTGGTCTTTTTTTTACTTCTTGTAGCGATGATGATGACGCTACTATCGACTTGCCATTAGGTGATTATGAAAATGGTGTTTTGATTTTAAATCAAGGAAATTTTGGCGGTGGAAACAGCTCAATTTCGTATTGGTCTGATGATTTAGGTGTTTTTCAAAACAATGCTTTTGCTGCGGTTAATCCAACGGTAACGTTAGGCGATACAGGTCAAGATATAGGTTTTTATCAAGAAAAAGCTTTTGTGGTGTTGAATTTGTCCAATTCGATTCAAGTGATTAATCGTTATACTTTAGAACATATTACAACCATTTCAACGGGTTTAAATAATCCGAGATACATTGCTTTTTCAAATGGAAAAGGATATGTAACCAATTGGGGAGATGCAAGCAACGAAGAAGACGATTATGTAGCTGTTTTGAATTTGACTAGCTATACAATTTCAACTTCAATTCCAGTGGTAGAAGGACCGGAACGCATTATTGAGGAAAACGGAAATCTGTATGTTGCTCACCAAGGAGGTTATGGTTATGGACAAACTGTTTCTGTAATTAGCTCGACTTCAAATACAGTTACCGCTTCAATTCCAGTGGGTGATGTTCCTAATTTTTTGTTTATTGAAAATAACACGTTGTATGTGTTGGCAGGAGGAAAACCTTCTTGGACAGAAGATGAAACTTTTGGTAAATTAACTAAAATTGATTTAACCAACAACACAGTTATTAATACTTTAGACTTTGAGGATTCTGAACATCCTTCGAATTTAGTTGAAAAAGACGGACAACTTTATTATACAATTGATTCTGATGTTTATAAAACATCGATAACTGCTACAAGTTTGCCTTCTACTCCACTATTTAGCACCACCGCTCAAGGTGTTTATGGCGTTTATAGTTTTGCTGTTGAAGACAATAAAATTTATGTTGGTGATGCTGCTGATTATAACTCAAACGGAAAAGTTTATGTTTATTCAATGACAGGAGAGTTAGTTAATGAGCAAACGGTTGGTGTTATTCCGGCAGGGTTTTACTTTAATGATTAATTTTTATAACACTTATGAAAAAAGGATGTTCATTTTGAACATCCTTTTTTTTATTGTAAGATTTGAAATAATCCTTCAGGAACTTTTTCGATATACATTTCATCACTTAATTTTCGCATCGACTTACTGTTTTCAACTTGTAAATCAATCGATTCAATGTATCGGTTTCCAACTCTCCCGTTTGCTAAAATATCATTGATTGCTGTATTTAAATAAGGCTCGTTTTGATCTCCTAAAACACCTAAATTGGCAACATCCTCAAATTGAATTAATGATGGTATAGGCTCTATTCCATTTTGATATTCACCATCTCCATCTCTGTCAGCAATTTTTAAAACTAATGGTTGCATGGCATAGCGATGATTTGGATTTCTGTTATTTGAACCAAACGTTGGTGAATCATATAATGTAATAGAACCATCGTTTTTTCCGGTTGTGATTGTGCCAATTTGAACCACATCAATATAAGGCTTCAAACTATTGATAATTAATTCGCTGGCAGAAGCAGTTATACCTGTTGTAAGAACATATACTTTATTTAAATTTAAACTATTAATCGTGTTTCCGTTTCCAATTGAATTGGTAAACCGATTTATTAGTTGTTCAGGGTTTTGTTGATTAAAAAAATTCATCACTTTTTGATTCCAAACTTGACGAGCAAAAACCTGACCGGTAAACTGACCGGTAATCATGCTTGCTAATCGAGTAGCCGTATCCACAGAACCACCAGAATTGTAACGCAAATCGAGTACTAAATGCGTCACATTTGCTGCTTTCAATTGAGCAAAAGCTTGATTAAGTTGTGTTTCATAATTAGAGAAAAATCCGTTGTACATTAAATAACCAATTCGTTTGTCATCTACTTCTATCACATTGGTTAAATAAACAGGATTTTCGTTGTATTGAGCTTTGATCAGGTTGATAGAAATTCCATTAGGTGTAATGTTTCCTCCATCATAATCGGCAAATTGCAACGTATAAGAATCTTGTCCTAAAGCGGCTCTCCACAATGACTCGTTTGACGTTGTCATTGGAATGTTATTAATTGCATAAAAAATCATCCCACGAGTAACGCCTTGATTTGAAGCACTTGTGTTTGGCAAAATATAACGAACGTAACCAAAAATATCTGTTTGTGTATCGTCTTTGTATCGAAGACTAAATTCTATTCCGTTTGTTTTAAATCCTCCTTGCAAAGCATTTTCCAGCACTCTGTAATCACTGAACATGACACTAAACCGATCGACTGATGGAGCTACTTTTAAATCGGCGAATAAAGCTTCCGGTGTTTCATAACCTTCTAAAAAAGAATTTAAATCTCTTTGTGTTGCAAATAAATCATCGGCTAATTTGGGTTGATCGGCTTGCCATAAGTAGTAAAGATTTAAACCTTTCCAAATAAAATCTTTAACTTCTAATTCAGATGGAACCGGTTTATCATCCATATCTTCACACGATTGAAAAATCAACAATGTAAAGACAGAACACAAAAATAATTTTACAAATAATCTCATAGCTTTTCTTTTTAAGAACGTAAATTTAATAACTTTAGTTTTATTTTCAATTTCTTTGTAACAAAAAAGATTGTGAATCGTCTTGACTATATAACCAAGTTTTAAACCTAACCAATGAACCAAAACGAGTTTATAACACTGATAGCTCCTTTTAAGGATAAAGTCTTCAGGCTTGCCAAGCGTTTGCTGGTGAGTAACGAAGAAGCTCAGGATGCTACGCAGGATATTTTGGTAAAATTGTGGGATAAAAAAAATGGTTTAGAAAATTATGCGAGTGTAGAAGCATTTGCGATGACAATGACCAAAAATTATTGTTTGGATCAATTAAAGTCGAAAAGAGCCTCAAACATGAAAATTGTGCACAACAATTTTACATCAACTGAAGCTTCATTAGACAAAAAAGTGGAGGATTCGGATAGTTGGAATTGGGTTGAAAAAATGATTAATGAATTGCCTGAACAACAAAAATTAATCATTCAAATGCGTGACATCGAGCAATATGAATTTGAAGAAATTGCCAAAATACTCGACATGAATGAAACAGCGGTTCGAGTAAATTTATCCCGAGCACGAAAAACAATTAGAGAAAAAATGACTAAAACCCATCAATATGGAATTAGCTAAAATAGAACAATTACTAGAAAAATACTTCGAAGGAGAAACTACCATTGCCGAAGAAATTCAGTTGAAACAGTACTTTTCAACCGAACAAGTTGCTGCTCATTTAGAGCATTACAAACCGCTTTTTGGTTATTTTTCCACTGAAAAAGAAGAAAAATTTACGCCAACTTTATCCTTAAAAACTAAAAAACGATTTCCCGTTTCCAGGATAGCAATTGCCGCAAGTGTAGTATTCTTAGTAGGTGTAATTGCTTTTATAAACTATCAGCCAAACAATCCGCCACAAGTTGCTAATTCAGAATTAGGTTCTTTTGAAACACCGGAAGAAGCCTTTGAAGAAACACAAAAAGCATTAGCTCTTTTGTCTGAAAAAGTAAATATTGGCATGGAAAGTGTAAACTATATTAATGAATACGAAAACTCAAAAAATTTAATCTTTAAAAAATAAAAAAATGTCTAGAATTATAACTTCATTATTAGTATTTGTAACATTATTAATTTCACAAGTAATGTTTGGTCAGTCGGTTTTTGATAAGTTTGACGGTCCCGAAGATGTAAAAACAATCATTGTAAACAAAAAAATGTTTGAAATGATGAGTAAAGTGAAAGCCAACGATAAGGAAACCCAACAGTATGTGAATTTGCTTAAGAAATTGGATAACCTGAAAGTATTTATCACTTCGAGCAACAAACAAACTGCAGAAATGCGTGCTACAGCCGATAAATATTTAAAAACTGCCGGTATGGATGAGTTGATGCGAGTTTCAGATGGTGGAAAAAACGTAAAAATTTATATGCGATCCGGTGCCAATGATTCCATCGTAAAAGAATTATTTATGTTCATCGAAGGAAATGCAAAAGATAACGAAACCGTTTTATTCTCGTTAACCGGAAACTTTAATTTAGATGAAATTTCAGCGTTAACCGAACAAATGAATCTTCCCGGTGGTGATAATTTGAAAAAAGCGTCGAAAAAAAATAAGTAATCTTTTGAAATAAAAATTATGAAAACTTTGTCAAAAGCCAATTTTGGCAAAGTTTTTTTTGTTGGAAATTCTTACCTTGGCATCTTTATAAATCAAAACCAATTCAACACATGAAAAAAATTTATTTGTTTCTTTTCGCTTTAATTGCATTGTCGTCAACTGCTCAATCTCTTGTTTTTGAAGGTAAAATTGTAGACAAAACTACACAGGAAAGCATTCCGTTTACAAACATTTTTGTTCAAAATTCTACCCAAGGCGTTATTTCTAATGAAGATGGTGTTTTTAAATTTTACATTCCAAATGGTGTTGAAAATATTGAAGTTGGACATATTGGTTATAAAACACAGATTTTTCCGGTAAAAGAAATTAAAGCTGAACCTATTACAATTCAATTAGAAACAGATGAAATGGCGTTGGAGGAAGTTATTGTGACCAACAAACCCATCAATCAACTATTAGCTGGAATTTTATCTAATTCTAAAAATCAATTAGATAAAAGCATCAAATTGGAAACCTATTACCGAGAATTTGTAAAAATCAATGATAAATATTCAAAATTCTCTGATGGTGTTATTGATTTTTATATTCAACCCAAAAAGAAAGAAAAAGTAGAAAGTAAACTTGAAGTAAATCAAAGTCGTGCATTTCAATTGGCCGGTGCAGATGAAATTGAGAAAAAAGGAAAAGCAGATTTATCTGAAATGGATTCCTTTTTTGATATTCAAAAGGCTGCTAATGGTTTTTTTACCTATGAATATATTAATAGAATTTCTTCTGACAAAGCCAATGAAAATTACGAATTTGAATTGCGTTCTAAAAAAGATCAATTTGGCAATACTTTAGAAGTGATTTACATTAAACCAAAAATCTCAGTTGAAAAAGCATTAATGGTTGGTAAAATAACTTATGATCCAATCAATAAGGTCGTTTTGGATATTGATGTAAAAATGTCAGACAAACACAAACAGTATGTAGAAACTATAAATGCATTAATCATGAAATTTGCCATTCATGATATTCAAATTAAGCAAACCTATAAATATTTAAACGGTAAATATATTCCAAGTTATCGAAAATCGATTATTGATATTCATATCAAATTTGGGAAACAAATGAATGACCGATTGATTTGTATTAGTGATTTAGTTGTTACTGATTTTAATGATAATGCTACAACACAACCAGAAAAAAATAAAATTTTCAAGGAAAGAAATCTATATTCAAACGGAATGAATTTCACAGAAAATTTCTGGGAAACTAACAACGCTTTACCACTTTCTGAAAATGAAGAGCGAATTTTACAAACTTTAAAAAGTAAATAATTATGAAAAAATTACTGTTTTCACTTTTGCTGATGAGTTTCATCGCCTGTGAAAAAGAACCCAGCTTGCAAAAATATTTTGTAGAAAAAACAGAATCAACCGATTTTATTTCTGTTGATATGTCGCCAAGCATCTTGAATATCAAACCGGATGCATTGTCTGTGGAACAACAAGAAGCTTTGAAAACATTCAAAAAAATGAATATTTTGGCTTTCAAAATCAATGAAGAAAACAAATCCAAATTTGATGGAGAAAGAACCAAAGTGAAAGAAATTTTAAAAGACGAAAAATACCAAGAACTGATGAAATTTGGTTCCGGTAAAGAAGGTGCTGCCGTTTATTATGTTGGAAAAGACGATGCCATCGAAGAGTTTGTGCTCTACGGAAGTAAAGATGAAAATGGTTTTGCCGTTGTTCGAATTTTAGGAAACAAAATGAATCCTGAAGATTTTATGACACTGTTAAGTGCTCTTCAAAAATCTGACATCGACATGGAGCAACTAAAACCATTGGAAGGAATTTTTAAATAAAAATAAGTTCTAAATAAGATAATCGGTTCCTTTTTGTAATTTGCAAACGAATTAAAAATTACAAATGGAACCGATTTCTATTCTACTACTCATTCTGGGTTATTTTGGATTACTCATTCTGATTTCTTCTTTAATCAGTAAAAAAGACGAAGGAAATGATGCCTTTTTTAAAGCCAACAAAAACTCACCTTGGTATTTAGTTGCGTTCGGAATGATTGGAGCATCGCTTTCGGGTGTAACGTTTATTTCTGTTCCCGGAAAAGTAGAAGCTTCACAATTTGTTTATTTTCAGTTGGTTCTTGGTTACATTGTAGGTTACTTTGTAATTGGAACTGTTTTATTACCACTTTATTATCGATTAAATCTTACTTCAATTTATGCCTATTTAGGTGACCGATTTGGAAGAAACTCCTATAAAACCGGAGCTTGGTTTTTTATCATTTCCAGAACAGTTGGCTCTAACTTGCGGTTAATGTTGGTGGCAGATGTACTCCAAACCATCGTTTTTGATAAATTAAATGTTCCGTACTGGATTACTGTAACCGTTACCATATTACTGATTTGGGTGTACACCAATAAATCCGGCATCAAAACCATTATTTGGACAGACACACTGCAAACACTATTTATGTTAATTGCCGTAGTATTTTGTATCGTAACCGTTTCGCAGGATTTGGGATTAAATATTACTAACATTTCAGGTTTTATTGCCGATAGTGATTTGTCTAAAACCTTCTTTTTTGAAAACCCAAGTTTGCCCAGTTATTTCTGGAAACAGTTTTTATCAGGAGCTTTTATTGCCATTGTAATGACGGGTCTTGACCAAGATATGATGCAAAAAAACCTCACTTGCCGCAGTTTAAAAGATGCTCAAAAAAACATGTTTTGGTTTACGATTGTACTCACATTTGTGAATTTTCTATTCTTGGTGATGGGATTATTGTTCACCGAATATGCCTTAAAATACAATATTGATGCTCACAAAGATCAGCTCTTCCCTATTTTAGCGAATGAATACTTAGGAATTGGCGTAGCGTTTTTCTTCATCCTAGGATTAATTGCCGCAGCCTATTCAAGTGCCGATAGTGCTTTGACTTCGCTCACAACTTCCTTCAGCATTGATATTTTAGAAATTGAAAAAAAATATGATTCAGTTAAGCAAGTTGTTATCCGAAAACAAATTCACAAAATGTTTGTGCTGGTTTCTGTATTAGTTATTCTAGGATTCAAATATTTTGTAGAAGATGCCAGCATAATTGATAAAGTATTGAAATTTGCCGGATTCACTTATGGTCCTTTACTAGGACTTTACAGTTTTGGATTATTCACCAAATGGAATGTAAAAGACAAATGGGTGCCAACTGTAGCCATAACAGCCGTTTTATCCTCAATAATTCTTAATTTATTCAGCGAATCGTGGTTCGGATTTGCCTTTGGTTTTGAAATCTTAATCGTGAATGGATTGTTGACTTTTCTTGGATTGATGCTCATTCGCAAACGGTAAAAAAGTTTTCAGTCGCTCCCGAAAGCTTTCGGGATCAGTCGCAGTTTTTCAGTGACAGTTTTCAGACAACCGATAACCGACAACCCTTAATACTGATTCGTAGAAAGTAAAACCAACGTGCAAGCCTCTTCCACTTTAATATTGTTAATCCCCAACAAAGCATAAAACTCCGGATTTGCTGTTCCAGGATTAAAAATCACTCTTTTTGGTTGCAGGCCCACGATATAATTGTAATAATCACGCTGCCCTTTCGGATTCAAATACAACGTTACGGTATGAATATTTTTAAACGGAATTTGTTTGGTTTGGATTTTCACACCAGCTACTTCACCAATACGCTGCCCAATAGCAACAACTGAATGTTGCTTGTCAACTAAACTATTTATTGCTAAAAAAGAATAGCGTTCCGGATTTGTGGAAGCTCCAATAACTAAGGTTTTTTTCATCTTGCTGTTCTAAGCCACAAAGGTAATGCTTTTTATAAACTTCATCTTGTTTTAAAAACACAACAATTCTTAAACCTATATTAATTCGTTCAAAAAAAGATACTCAATTCATTAACTTTACGATTCATTCGAAAAATCCAAAAATCCAAAAATCCAAAAATCTAAAAATCAAGTAACCAAACATTAAAATGCTCGTAAACACTTCCTACAACGAAAAAAAGATAAATCAAGCAATTAATGATTTGGTTGGAAATCCATTTGGTTTAATCGATAATATCAAATTAAACGGAATTGGTTCGCCACGGTTGGATATTTTAAAAACCAGTGAAGAAATTGCTACACTTCTTTCCTTTGATAACAACAGAAATTTTTGCAATATCGAATTGCGTCCAAAAGGAATAATCATTCGTTTTCGATCATTGTTGGAAACTTTTTCTTTGGTGATTCCGTATTATAAACTAGCTATTTTTAAACCTGCCAATTCATTTACTTTTCACATGGATCATCACTTTATTTCGATTGATGCACCGCCAAAAAACAAAAGTGTGAATAGTTTCATCGAAAAATTAAATCAATATAAAGCAGATAATTCTCCTACTTATATCAACGATTTATAGTAACTTTGTTTTATTCATTTGATAACTTACTTATTTTTAAGTTGTCTTTATTTTTGCAAAAAAACGATGGAACTATTTATTTACATTTTCGCTGCTTTATTTTCTGTTTTAAATCCGTTAGGAGCTGTGCCAATTTTTGTGGGATTGACCCAAGATTACACTAAAGTTGAACGTTCTCGAGTTTCTTTATTAACGGCATTGAACGTTTTCATTATTTTAATCATCTCCTTTTTTATTGGTGAATATGTGTTGAAGTTTTTCGGAATTAGTATTGATGCTCTTCGAATTGCCGGTGGTTTAATCATCGTGAGTTCAGGTTTTTCACTACTCACCGGAAAATTCAACAAGACGCGTGGTGTAAACAAAAAAGTTGAAAATGATGCTCAAACCCGTAATCAAATTGCATTAACGCCATTGGCGATTCCGATGTTGGCCGGACCTGGCTCAATCTCTTTATTGATTGCTTTTTACCAAGATTATGATAAAGTAAGCGAAAAAATCATAGCTGTTCTGGCTATTTTAGGTGTTGCTTTAGTGATTTATTTTGTATTGAAAAGTGCTCATTACCTTTCCAGGATTTTAGGAGCTTCGGGAATTGTTGCCATTTCGAGAATTATCGGATTTATTGTTATTGCAATTGGTGTGCAATACATCAGTAGTTCTGTGGTGAACATCTTCAAAACAATTTAACATTTGTTCAACTGTTTTTCTTACTACCTTTAAGAAAAATAGCTGAAATGAAAATCCTACTAACAGGTGCAAATGGCTATGTTGGCCGACGACTTTTACCCGAACTTTTATCTGAAAATCACGAAATAATTTGTTGTGTTCGCGATAAGAATCGTTTGGGTTTAGACAAAACGACGCTTGACTCCATTACCATTTGGGAAGTAGATTTTTTGGAAGAAGTTTCTTTTGAAAATACACCAAAAAACATTGACGTAGCGTATTATTTGATTCATTCGATGTCGTCTTCCACCCAAGTTTTTGATACGATGGAATCAAAAGCAGCCGATAATTTCAATCGCTATATGAATCACATTGGCGTGAAACAAGTGATTTATTTAAGTGGAATTGTGAACAACAATACGCTTTCCAAACATTTACAATCCCGCAAAAATGTTGAGGAAATTTTATATAAAGGAAATTTCAATGTAACTGTACTTCGTGCCGGAATTATTGTGGGTTCAGGAAGTTCTTCTTTTGAAATTATTCGTGATTTATGTGAAAAATTACCGGTGATGATCACGCCAAAATGGGTTTTAACGAAAACACAACCCATTGCGATTCGCGACATAATTAAGTATTTGATGGGCGTTTTGCTTAAAGAAGAATGTTATAATGATTCTTTTGATATTGGCGGACCAAACGTGCTGACCTATAAGCAAATGATGCAGCTTTATACCAAAACCAGAGGTTTTAAAAATTGGATTTTTACAGTTCCGATAATGACTCCAAAATTGTCTTCGTATTGGTTGTATTTTGTTACCTCAACTTCGTATAAATTGGCAATGAATTTAGTAGATAGCATGAAAATGGAAGTGATTTGCAACGACAATCGTTTGCAGAAAATGTTGGGAATTAAACCCATCTCCTATACCGAAGCAATCAAATTAGCCTTCATCAAAATAGAACAAAATTTAGTGATTTCGAGTTGGAAAGATAGTTTGGTAAGCAGTCGTTTTCAACATAATTTATCCGAATTTATTCAGGTTCCAAAATATGGTTGTTTGAAAGATGAAAAGAAATTGAAAATTGAAAATCCGGAAAAAGTATTAGATAATATTTGGATGATTGGCGGATTAAAAGGATGGTACTACGGCAACTGGATGTGGCAAGTTCGTGGTTTTATGGATAAGCTTTTTGGAGGCGTAGGTTTGCGAAGAGGAAGAACGCATCCGTTTAATTTAGAAAGTGGAGATTCATTGGATTTTTGGAGAGTTTTGTTGGCTAATAAAGAAGAAAAACGATTGCTTTTGTTTGCCGAAATGCGATTACCCGGTGAAGCGTGGCTGGAGTTTAGAATTGATGAAGAAAATGTTTTACACCAAATTGCGACGTTTAGACCGAGAGGACTTTGGGGGAGATTATATTGGTATAGTTTGGTTCCGTTTCATTATTTTATTTTTGGTGGGATGATTCGGAATATTGCGAAATGATTATAAATCAAATGTTTTTTGGAACACAGATTTGAAAAGTTTGAGAAATTTGAAAAATATTCTTTTGATTGTGAATAACGTTAGTAGAATAATGGTTTATACTCAGACTTAAAACTCACCCATCACCTATAACCTATAACCTATAACCTATAACAAAAAAAATCATTTTTTACTTTGTATTTCAAAGTTCTTTTAATACTTTTGTTTTAATTAATCATCACATTGCTATTGGCAGTGAATCAAAAAACAAAAAGTATGGAAAATAAATCTTTCAAAATTACACCCAATCAAAGACTGATGGGTATTATTGTTGTAGTAGCAACGTTGCTTCTTATTCCTTTAATTGCTATGCGATTTACAACAGAAGTCAACTGGGATGCTTTCGATTTTATAGTTGCTGCTGTGCTTTTACTTGGCACTGGTTTAGTATGTGAAATGGTTTTACGCAATGTTCGTTCGACTAAAAACCGAATTCTTCTTTGTGGAGTAATACTTATAATTTTATTTTTAGTTTGGGCGGAATTGGCTGTTGGCATCTTTGGAACTCCGTTTGCAGGAAGTTAGATTCAAATTGACACATTTCAATTCCTACACGCACATTCATGATGTTCCTCACAATACGCAATGGAATCAAGACACATTTTTTCTAAAACAGAAATGTCAATATCCGAAAGTTTTTTAATGTAAATACATCCTTTGGTTATTTTGAATTTCCCAAAATTATCCAGCAAATGCTTGTTATCTTCTCTAGCAGAGTAAACATACAAGGAGAATGCCGCTTTTCGGGGTGAAAAAGCAATCAGCGGAGCATCGCCTTCGTGACCGCTGGCATATTTGTAATGATAACTACCAAACCCAATGATGGATGGCCCCCACATTTTGGCTTCAAAACCTGACCATTCTTGCATCAATTCGATTAAACGAAAACTATCTTCTTTCTTTTGGTCGTTATCCACGAAGGAGTGAATGAAGTCTGTCACCTTAACTTCTGTTTCTGCGGTTTTATTTTTTGCCATAAGGTTATATCATTTGGTAAATTTATGTAAACTTATAAAAAAATCCATTGATGAAAACTGAAAACTGTGACTGAAAACTGTGACTGAAAACTTATACTACGACTAAATCTCCTCTACAAACTCATCCCAATCATCACTGCACTCATTACAATCATCAAAGCATCTTCAATAATTGTGACGGTACTCATGGGTAAATTAAAGACGGCTCCCAAACAAGCACATTGAATTTTCTTTTTATTCAAAACCGATTGCAGTACACCGATGATACTAATCGACATCACAATAAAAGTGACTGAATTGGTTAGTAACGGATTAAAATTCAGTAAAAATGCAATTCCCAAACCTAATTCCGTGAAGGCATAAATATATCCCCAAACCGGAATTTTCTTTGCGATCACGTCATACATCACATAGCTTTCGGCAAATCCTTTTAAATCTAATAATTTGAAAAAAGAAAAAACCAAAAAGAAACCCGCCATAAAATGACGCATCCATTCCATGAGGTCAAAATGAGTATTTTTAAATTGTATGAGAATCGTAATTAAACTGATGTAGGCAAAAATCAACAAAATGGGTTTATACGTTTCAAACCACGATTTTGTTTGTTCGTGCATTTCGTTGTGATGGATTGCCGACAGTTGATATTTACTGTCTAACACGCGTTGCAAATCGGATAAGGCTACATGTTTATCCATTGTGATAATGACCGTTTCAGTAGCTCTTGAAACCGTTACATCAGTCACATGATCTACTGTTAGTAAAGCCGATTTTACGGTGGCTTCACAATTGGAACAAGTCATCCCTGTAAGTTTATAAGTGTGTACCATAGTGTGTGTTTTTATTCACGAAACCTGCAAATTTTATTGATAATCCTACTGATTTGGATGAGTATCGAGTTTTTTTATAATTTTAGAAGTGGAATTATCTGCATAAATTCCATACGCATTGACAACTATTCCCTTCAGATTATTATCTTTCGAAGAAATGGCATACACAATCATTTGGTCGCCCGGATCGCTATCGCCTTCAAATCGGTAGAAACTGTCAATTTCAAAATCATCCGGTGATAAAACCGTGGAGGTTAAATGACAAATAAGGCATTCCTTTTCTGTTAATATTGAAAAATCAATCGTGTAGCCCTGTTTTTTAAGGTCGGCCATCGCTTCTGTAACGGTATCATAACTTTTTGGATCCATAAGTCTATCTTTTAAATTACTATGCTGTTGCTAGTTTGATGAAAAGATAAAGGTAGGTGTTTTTGAGGGATTTGGTGTTATATGATTTTGGGTAAATGGTTTAGAATTTGAAGGTTTTTCCAACAAGAGTTCTTTAATTAAATCTCTGTAGTTTTTATTCAATTATTTTATTCAAAGGTTGAAATATCAATGTCATATTTTCAAATTCATTAACTTTTTCAATTAATTCCGAATTCACTTCTATGTTAGATAGTTTTGAACATATTTTTATCATCCAAAAATAGAACGCCACACAATCACTTAGCAGTCTAACCTCATGAAGGTTCATCAATGCCTCTTTTTGTTCTGGCGTTCTATTCTCTCTATCTTTAATTACTCCCAAAGCAGTTTCGTCAGCATGAATTAGATGACTTGATTGAGTAAAATTCCTTGCTAAACCTAGTATTTCTTTAAAATCATAGTTCTTTGAAATAGCTTTAATCATTTCATTATATGACCATGGTTGCTCTGTCTTTTGTCTTATTGATTTTGTCCATTTTCCAGATAAAGTTCTATACTTGCTATCCTCTAAAACAATATCTGATAAAAATTTAGACTCAATTTCTGTCAACTCAATAATTTGTTTAGCTTGATTGGATTGTTTTAGCGTGTTTATTTCGGCCAAATCTTCCCAAAACTCTCTTACTTTCGCATTTCTTACTTCATTATCAAAAGAAGAAACAAATGCAAACTTAACAGTACATTCAGCAATAGGTCTTAAAATAATATCTGCATCCCAAAGACAATCATTTTGGACAAGCAAAAAAAGTGTCTGTGTTCGGTTATGAATAAAAGTATAATATTCTCTTAGTAATTGATAAAAATCAGTATTCTCAACTAAAGTCAATTCGCATATTTTTTCATGAAGCGAATCAATCGTTTTTATAAATGATTTTCTAAATTCTATAGTTGGCATATTTTTTTAAATAAAAATGTAGGATGTTAAGAAGTATCTTAATAATATGAAAATCAAAAAATGTTAGATGCACAAAGCTTAAATTTACCACTTCTCTGACATAGAAGTACGAAACCACCACTTTTGCAACGAATGTTAACTGATATTATTTTTTTTCTAATTTTATCCCGTTTTTAATAATTTCATTTCTATAAACATCTATTTTCATCTTATCGTTAAACTCTTGCTCTGTTAAAATTAATGGCTGAATAAATTCTTTATTTTTAATTAAAAAATCAACAATTAATTTTCGGGTTTCATTCTTATTATCGTTGTTGATAATAATACAAATATCAAAATCTGATTCCTCATTATGTTTATTTGTTGCTCTACTTCCAAAGAGGTATGCAAAAGATAGATTCGGGATTGATAATATGAAATTTTTTACGTTATTCATTTAGATATTTCTAATAAATTTAAAGCACTTAATTTTATATTTTCTTTTAATAAATCTCTTGTTTTATTTAGTTGCTCTTTCTCATTTTTCAAGTATTCTCTAAATTCACGAGAATACCGATACCTTAAATCTTTAGTCGTTTTTTTTCCAAGCTTATCTTCACTTTCATATTCTTGTGTTTCATTCATTTTAGAAATCATTTCTTCAAATTTATCTAAAATATCTTTTGCAAAATTTTTCCTGTAAGAAGTATCAACAAGTCTTGAAGAGTAATTATTGAAATAATTTGCAAGATTGTGAATAACGTCTTGAGTTGTTTCCATTGTGTAATGAATTGCTGAAAAACTTAAAGTTTCAAATAAGTCTTCCAACAAATCGATAGTAAACATATTTGTTTCAATCTTGTCAAGTTCTTTTTTATTAATTTTTATCTTTTCAATAATTTCTTTTCCTTCGTTATCATTTACAAAGGTTTCATGATAATCACCCTTTATAATAATTCCAAGAAAAGCTTTGAAATACTTATCATTTTTTTTAAATAAAGTTTTAATAATTGACGGTTTAATTAAATGCAAAACCTTAATTACCCAACTTTCTGGAATTAAAAATAATGCTAATAACAATAATATTAATCCATAAAAAAGAGACTTAAATATCCCTAATATTATTTCTGTCAAATCTATATTCATAATATCTTTATAAATAACAACTAATTCATTTACACACTCACCTTTCACATCTAATCAAACTTATCTCACCAAAATTACACACACAAACTCACCCTAATTCCGTGCAATACAAAATCACACAAAATCAAACGGTAAAAAAAAAGGAAGTAATTTTTGGAAATCCAAATCTATACAATTAAACCTTATTAACATAATTTTTCAAAAAATAAACGCAAAAATTCTTAAAAAAATAAAAACTCCTTTTGTAGTGGTAAAAGTAATGAGGTAAAATAATAGTATTTTACGGTTTTCCGTAATGGGGTGAAATTTAACATTTGCGAGGAATTTTCGGTTGGCAGATGAATTGCTATTTTGTGATTATCTTTGACTAATTTTTCCTTACATTGCATTTACTTTAATAAAGAAAACACATTAAAATGAGTGAAGTATTACTCAACCATATTAATCGTTATGTTGAACTGGACGAAGGTATTGCTCAAGAAATAGCCGCATTCTTTTCTACACTAAAATTACAAAAAAGACAAGTGATATTGGAAGAAGGCAGTGTTTGCAATCAGCTGTTCTTTGTTTCCAAAGGTTGCTTGCGGTTATATTATCTGGATGATAAAGGTGTTGAACAAACGATCCAATTTGCTCTCGAAACATGGTGGATGACCGACATTGATGCATTCAACAAAAAAGGAAAGTCTTCCTACTCCATTCAGGCACTTGAAAACTCGGAAGTAGTCGCTATTTCAAAAGACGACTGGACCCTTTTACTGGAAAAATTTCCCGAGTTGGAAAAATATTTTCGGCAGATTTATGAACGGGCTTATGCCGCTTCTTTATTCAGAATAAAATTGTTTCGATTAAGTAAAGAAGAGTTTTATCATTTGTTTAGAGATAGTTATCCGGGTTTTATTCAACGTATTCCACAAAAAATTCTCGCTTCGTTTCTGGGATTCACACCCGAATATTTGAGTGAACTGAGGAAGAAAAACGAATCAAAATAACTGCAAAATCACTTTCTTAAACCAGCTTAAGTTTTTTTGATTCCATAATCCTGAATTTTGTCCTGTAAATCAATACGAACATAAAAATTCATAGAAATGGAAACAAGAGTAAACATTCAACAAGCACTACCCAACGCTTATAAAGCTTTATTGGGTTTAGAAAGTTATTTAGCAACAACAGTGTTGACTAAAACACAAAAAGAACTAATCAAAATCAGAGCCTCTCAACTTAACGGCTGTGCTTTTTGTATCGACATGCACACCAAAGATGCATTGAAATACGGCGAAACTCCACAACGTATTTTTTTATTAAATGCTTGGAGAGAAACCGGTAAATTTTCTGCGGAAGAAAAAGCATTGTTGGCCATCACCGAAGAAGTGAGTTTAATTCATCAACACGGTTTAACCGATGCTACGTATGAAAACGCAAAAAACTATTTTTCTGAGGAAGTAATTGCACAAATTATTATAGCGGTTGTCACCATTAATGCTTGGAACAGAATTGCGGTGAGTACGCAACTTCCGGTTGTGGAGTAATTAATTTGCATGTAAAAAAACAGTCAGATAAGTACGTTTATTTGACTGTTTTTTTGTTTTACTTCGTGATTAATGGAACACGGATTTTAAAGGATTAAAGGGATTTACGCTGATTTTTATTCGCTTAGCGAAAAGGGATTTGAATGGATTGCTCATTGCTAAATTAGAAGTCATTTTCACTTTTTGATTAACTGAAATGAGATCCTTACTTCGTCAAGATGACAAGATTGCGGGAGTTCGTCAGGATGACAAGATTGTGATTAATGGAACACGGATTTTGATGGATTAAGTGGATTACCGCTGATTTTTTATTCGCTTAGCGAAAAGGGATTGAAGCGGATTTCTTTCTGTAAAATTAGGATTCATTTTCACTTTTTAATTAGCCAAAATGATGAGATCCTTCCTTCGTCAGGATGACAATATTGCGGGGGTTCGTCAGGATGACAAGATTGTGATTAATGGAACACGGATTTTGATGGATTAAGTGGATTACCGCTGATTTTTTATTCGCTTAGCGAAAAGGGATTGAAGCGGATTTCTTTCTGTAAAATTAGGATTCATTTTCATTTTTTTATTAGCCAAAATGATGAGATCCTTCCTTCGTCAGGATGACAAGATTGCGGGGATTTCGTCGGGTTAACAAGATTGCGATTAATGGAACACGGATTTTAAAGGATTAAGTGGATTTACGCTGATTTTTTATTCGTTTAGCGAAAAGAGATTGAGATGGATTGTTCACTACTTAATTAGCATTCATTTCAACAGCTCGGCTCCCCTTCCTTTGGAGGGGGTCGGGGGAGGATTAAGTCATTACACTTTCTAATCCGCCATTATCAAAAATGAAAATTATATAAAAAAATCAAAAATTCTTGTAAAGCAAAAAATAGGGATTTGAGTCAACTTTGTAATGTACAAATTAAATCAAATGACTATGAAAAATTTACTACTATTCATCGCTATTGTTTGCACATGTACTACCAATTCATGGGCAACACACACTGACCCAACTGATCCAAAAAAGGATTCTAAAAAAGAGAACAAAAAAGAAGTTGAACTTGAAACCAGTAAAACAACCGGACTAACCATTCGCTATCACTATTATCCAAATATGCGAGTGTATTATGACTTGAGTGAAAATCTTTATCACTTCTGGCAAAATGGCCAATGGACTATTGCAGAAGAATTACCGGCTGAATATGGCGGATATTCTTTATTTAAGAATGAAAAAATTCAAATTATTGATTATGATGGGGATAATCCGGAGACTATGATTTCTGTTCATACGAAAAAATTTCCTTACAATTCAAGAGGTAGAATTCAAAGACCGGAAGAGAATATGTTGGGGAATGATACGGTTAGGTTGTAAATTGAATTTTAATCAATGGAACACGGATTTTAAAGGATTAAGTGGATTTACGCTGATTTTTTGTTCGCTTAGCGAAAAGGGATTGAATTGGATTAGTCACTACTAAATTAGCAGTCATTTCAACGTCTCGTCTCCCCTTCCTTCGGAGGGGGTCGGGGGAGGATTATGCGACTTTTTAATAGCACACCGACGAACTCAGATAAAACAGTTTGAAGCGGAATTAGCAGTCATTTCACATTTTGATTAACAGAAATGAGATCCTTCCTTCGTCAGGATGACAAGATTGCGGGAGTTGGTCAGGATGTCAAGATTGCAATTAATTGAACACGGATTTTAAAGGATTTAGTGGATTTACGCTGATTTTTTGTTCGCTTAGCGAAAAGGGATTGAATTGGATTAGTCACTACTAAATTAGCAGTCATTTCAACGTCTCGTCTCCCCTTCCTTCGGAGGGGGTCGGGGGGAGGATTATGCGACTTTTTAATAGCACACCGACGAACTCAGATAAAACAGTTTGAAGCGGAATTAGCAGTCATTTCACATTTTGATTAACAGAAATGAGATCCTTCCTTCGTCAGGATGACAAGATTGCGGGAGTTGGTCAGGATGTCAAGATTGCAATTAATTGAACACGGATTTTAAAGGATTTAGTGGATTTACGCTGATTTTTTGTTCGCTTAGCGAAAAGGGATTGAATTGGATTAGTCACTACTAAATTAGCAGTCATTTCAACGTCTCGTCTCCCCTTCCTTCGGAGGGGGTCGGGGGAGGATTATGCGACTTTTTAATAGCACACCGACGAACTCAGATAAAACAGTTTGAAGCGGAATTAGCAGTCATTTCACATTTTGATTAACAGAAATGAGATCCTTCCTTCGTCAGGATGACAAGATTGCGGGGATTCGTTGGTATAACAAGATTGTGTTGAATGGAACACGGATTTTAAAGGATTAAGTGGATTTACGCTGATTTTTTGTTCGCTTAGCGAAAAGGGATTGAATTGGATTAGTCACTACTAAATTAGCAGTCATTTCAACGTCTCGTCTCCCCTTCCTTCGGAGGGGGTCGGGGGGAGGATTATGCGACTTTTTAATAGCACACCGACGAACTCAGATAAAACAGTTTGAAGCGGAATTAGCAGTCATTTCACATTTTGATTAACAGAAATGAGATCCTTCCTTCGTCAGGATGACAAGATTGCGGGAGTTGGTCAGGATGACAAGATTGCGATTAATGGAACACGGATTTTAAAGGATTAAATTGTCTCATTGACACATTGACAAATTGTCTCATTGACCAATTGCCACATTACTCCTACCCAAATAACTGCATCAAAACCGCTTTGTTTAATGGTTTTTCGATAAAATCGATAACGAGTGGGTTTTGTTTTGCTCTTTGAATGTCGGCGGGGTCGATGGAGGAAGAGAGCATATAGATTTGGAAGTT
This sequence comes from Flavobacterium azooxidireducens, assembly GCF_023195775.1. Lineage (NCBI taxonomy): Bacteria > Pseudomonadati > Bacteroidota > Flavobacteriia > Flavobacteriales > Flavobacteriaceae > Flavobacterium > Flavobacterium azooxidireducens. The sequence goes on along the minus strand of NZ_CP096205.1, from coordinate 2,331,695 downwards.
GTTTTTTACTGCTTCGGAGAGCTTATCAAACATATTTAGGAATTCCCAGCCGGAAAGTGTGGGCATATTAATGTCTAAAAACAGTGTTGTTTTTTCGGCTGATTGATGGTATTCAAACTCTGCTTTGATATAATCTAACGCTAATTCGGGAACTAAAAAATCTTTCACCTCAACTTCTTCAAATAATTTTCCTAACACAATTTTGGATAGTAAATTACTGAAATGGTCGTCGTCAACAATGATAAATTGTTTCGCTAATTTTGCCATACTTCCTTTCTTTAGTTATCAAATATAATGGTGAATTCGGTTCCTTTATTAACTTCGCTGGAAATCGTGATGATACCGCCCATTGCTTCTACTTGCGTTTTAACCATAAATAATCCCAACCCTTTTCCTTCAACGTGCGAGTGGAATCGTTTATAGAGCCCGAATACTTTATCGCCTTTGGTTTTTAAATCAATTCCCAATCCATTGTCTCTAAAGATAAGGATTATTTTTCCGTTATCTCTTTTACTGCTAATTTCAATAATAGAATCTTCATCGGGCTTATTGTATTTGATGCTGTTGCTAATCAAATTATAAAAAATGCTGTGCATGTATACTTTGAGTGAAAAATATTCATCCACTTCAGTGAAATCAACGTTTATCTGCACCTTATTTTTATCAATTACATTTTCGATATTTGCCATAATATCATTGACTAATTTAGTAAAAGATATGATTTCTTTCTTTTCATTAATCTCTCTTCTTATCTGAAGAATCGAGTTAATGTCTTTAATAATCGAATCTAATCCCGACACAGAAGAGGAAAGTCCGTAGAGCATTTCTTTTTGTTCAGATTGCGATAAGGAATCATCTTGCAAGATTTCGGTGAAGCCGATGATGTTGGCGGTTGGAGCACGCAAATTGTGTGAAATAATGAAAGTAAACTGTTCCAAATCTCTATTTCGTTGAAGCAAATCGCTGGTGATTTTTGCTCTTTCGAGTTCGTATTCTTTGCGTTCTGAAATATCATTGGAAACACCGATGATGCCGATTTGCTTACCAAACTCATCATACACTGGCGAATTATAAACAAAAGCTGGGAAAAAACTGCCGGTTTTTCTTCTTACATAAAACTCACCGGACCAGGTTTCGCCTTGTGCTAATTTCTCCATAATCTTTTCACCATCTGCTTTTGTTTGAATGGTGGGTGTCAATTCCATAATATTCTTTCCAAACGCTTCTTCAAATGTATAACCGTAAATTTCAACGGCTGCTTTGTTCCAAAAAGTGACCTTTCCGTCTAAGTCGGTTGCAATCACGGATTGACCAATGGTATCTAAAAGTTCGGCTTTAAATTTATTTTCGTGATCGGATTTTTTTCGTTCACTAATGTCTTGACAAGTACCTACTGCTTTGATGGGAATTCCTTCAGTATTGCGAATAAGTTGCCAACGTTCTTCCAAAAATTTGATTTCTCCTTTTTGTGTGATGATACGATGTTCGACCGTATTGACATCAAATGAATCAAATGAATTTTTGAAAGCGGCCTCTACTTTTTCACGATCATCGGGATGGACATAGTTGAGAAAATCAGGGTGTGTAAAACTGAAATCGTCGGGTTTACAATCAAAAATGCGATACGTTTCTTCTGACCACAACACATTCAAATTGACTAAATCGGTTTCCCAGTTTCCTATTTTAGCAATCGATTGGGCTTCGGCTAATCGGGTTTCACTAGCACGAAGTTCGAGTTCAGATTTTTTACGCTCTGTCATATTTCGGGAATAACAGGCGATGCCAAAAATTTTATCATTAATAAAAATAGGACTAAAACTTGTCTCTGTCCACGACTCGTCTCTTGCTGCTAAAGGTGGTGTATATATTTCAACTTTAAAGGATTCTCCTGTAAATGCTCTTGTGTAGAGATTTTTCCAATAATTCAAATAATCTTCAGGATAAAGACCTTCTGTAAAAAAACTATCCCCTTGCTGAATTTCAACATTCGTAATTTTTTTTAATTCATTAATAAATGGATTGTTGGCTGCAATTAATTTAAAATCCGTGGAAACACTCCAAATTAAGTCATCAGTACTATTAATAAGGGCTTCTTTATTTCTTCTTTCAAATTCTTTTTGTTCTTCTGCTCTTCTTTTTTCAGTAATGTCTGATGCCGTAACAAAAACACCAAAAATACTTCCGGACTCATCTTTGGCCGGATTGTATTTTAAACAAAAATAAAGCATTGAATTATCTGCATCCTTAAATGTAAGTTCAGATTCTTCTGCATTGCCTTCCAATACTTTTTGGTAGATGGATGCGACATATTCTCTTCTTTCCGGTAAAGTATAGTCCAAAATGTAATGCCCTTTTTGTACTTTTAGTTGAAAATATTTTTCATATAAATTTTTAAATTGTGCATTAAAAGAGACGATTTGGAGATTACTATTGAGTAGTAAAAATGATTCTTCTGTATTATTAATCAGAAGCAACATCTCTGCTTCTGCTTTTTTACGTTCAGAAATATTAATGTGCATTACAACTGCACCGGTATGGTTATTCGTTTTAAATGGTCTGACTTCGGCTTTGAACCATCTTTTTTCAGTAGCCGAATCACATTGGTATTCCATTGTGAAATACTCTCGTTCACCTCGCAATACTTCTTGTAAACCTTTCGACATTTGCTTACCGTCTTTGGCTTCTCTTCCTAACGATTTTTCGGATATCTCAATGTAGTTTTTTCCGAGTTGCTGATAGGTGTTTGGCATCCCATTGGCTAAACCGAAATTAATCCATTCATCATTTAATTTAACGATGGTTCCCTCTTGGTCAAGCAAAGCGATACTTGCCGGTAATGTGTTTAAAATAGTGGATTGTTCTTTGGAAAGAGCTTCTAAATCTGCAAAGTTTTTTTGGAGTTTTATTTCGGCTTCTTTCTTTTCGGAAATATCTCTAAAATTGGACACCAACGCTTCAATTCCCGGTTCATGAAGCATGTTGGTAAATGTTCCTTCACACCAAATCCATTGTTGGTTTTTGTGCAGTATTCGATGCTGATTGACAAAAGATTTGCCCGGAATTTCTACCACAGAACGTATTTGTTCAACCAATTCAGTAATGTCTTCGGGATGAATTAAATCATACGCAGAAGTATTTAACACTTCTTCTATCGTATAACCAAACAATTTGGGAACAGAAGGACTTCCGTAAATGATTTTTCCTTCTAAAGTGGTGAGTGTTATCATATCGGAACCATCTTCAATCAAAGCTCTGAAGCGTTTTTCATTTTTAATGATAAGTTCCTCTGCTTGATTATGTTTCTCTGTCTTGTCAAACAAGTCAAGGGCAAACGATATATCACCTGTGACTTCGATGAGTGAAGCAATGTCATCGTCATCAAAATAATTGGATTCTGTGGCATAAAGGTTGAACGTTCCGAAGATTTTTCCTCCTCTTTTAATAGGTAATAAAATGCAGGAACCAATGTTGTGTTTTTCTGCAAACGGTTTCCAACTAGCAATTTCGTGCTCTTGTTCAATATCATTACAAAGAAAATAATTACCTGTTTGCAACACATAATCCATTGAACCATTGGTTTCATAAGGCACATCAGTGAAGGATTTAATTTCATCGGGACAAATACCACACGAATCAACCAATAAAATCTTTTGGTGTTCACGGTCAAAAGTGCTTATCCATGCTTTTTTGTATTGACCGTATTCAATGGCAATGCTACATGACTTATGAAAGAGTGTTTCGGCATCTTTGACATGAACAATGGTTTGATTAATTTGACTAATGAATTGGTATAAGCGGTTTGCTTTTTCAAGTTTAGCGGCGTAATTTCTGTTTTCTTTCAAAGCATTGGTTAATCCTGCTAACAATAAATCCAAACATTTGGCACACGTAAAACTTACTAGCACCAAATTGGAAGACACTGCTATCCACGAACCTATAGTATATCCTGAGAAAACTACAGAAGTAGTTCCAAAATAAATTAAAGCAACAAAACAAATACATATAATTGTGTTGCACCAAGCAGAAACATATGCAGCTGATGAAGAATAGATAAGAGATGAGAAAATAGTTATTGTCAGTAAAAAAATTAGACCGGGACCCGGTAAGGGCAAACTGATTAAAAGTACAATCGACAAACAATAAAGAATAAATATGAAAAGGGCCTTTCGATATGCTAAGTTTATTCCGGGCAAAACAGCTAAAATTAGCACCATTAAAAAAGCAAGCAAATCCATAAAACCAACCAAAGGGACATCGTGCGTAAAAGCCATATAGACGCTTGGAAGAAGAGCAATTAAACTTAATGGAATTAGGTATATTAGAATTTTACAAAAAACATTATTTCTCCAATAATCAACATTTTCTAAGTCCACCGATTGATTACTTAAAACAACTTTATGAATATGTAACTTATAAAGTCTCCACCAATTGCTGATATGATTATTATTTACTTTTTGCATACAAACTATATTTTACATGGGTTTGGATGGCAAAGAGAATAAGCTACCTTTTTAAATTCTTGAGTAGCGATAATTAATGAAGTACCATACTTTTCATTAGTAGAAAAATGAAAAATAATTGCAGAGAAGGCAATAGTCAATACTGTAAATCTTATTCGTTTATCCATTTCGTTCAGTATAAAAATTGCTTTATTTACGAATCGAGTTTCCAACGCAGTGGATAAATGATATTTTTTCTTTTTCAGCAGCAACGGTTTAGCTCTTGTGAGACTGTAACTAGCAACTGAAAACGATTCTTTAGTGTAAATGAGGCGTACAAAGGTAAGTATTATATATAACATATCTTTAACACTTTTGGGTTTCAGTAAAGTGAATCGCAAGTATTTCAACATTTTTAAGCTTGTAAAAGTGTCTGTTAGATCATGAATAAAATCAATAAAAATGATTTTTTTGAGCGAGACAGTTATGTACTATATATGTCCAAAAGCTATAGGTAAATGGTGCTGCCGATTTTGTCATCGTACTACTTTTGATAAATAGTCAAATTTATTCTTTCATATAGTTTATTTAAAAATAAATAAAAAACCACTTTAACGTGAGGTTAATTTTCTAAAACTAATTGATAATTTTAACTTTTATGGCACAAAAAGTACTAAAAAAACATCGACCAACTGCACACATGTGTTAAATACCTAAAGTTTAACACATTAATTTAGTAGTTAAAGGTATGTTAACAATACTTTTGTAATGTATTTACATTAATTTATTATTCTAAATACAGCCCCAACCCCCCCAAATCTAAATTGCAATAGTATGAAAACAAATTTACTATTGACATACCTACGTGTGTCTCTTATTTTCTATTTAATGTTATTGAGTTTTGATATCAAAGCTCAAGATGTAGTTTTCTCTGAAGACTTTACTACTTCTGCCGGAAGTACTTACACGATCGCAAATGGTCCGATCGGAACCAGCACTTTATGGTCGATGAATCGAAGCGGTGCCGATTATGGTGGCGGAATTCATTTAGGCAATTTAAATCTTTCCAACGATGGTAGTGGTGCAGCCAACCAAAGTGGATGGATATTGGCCTCTACACCTACAAGTGGATTTGCTTCACCTTACAACCAAACCTTATCTGCTAATTCAGGTTTACTAACTTGGACTTTCAATATGCGACAAACCCAATCTAATCCTTCGGGATTTGCAGCCGGTGGTTATGGAGCAGCTTTTATTTTAGCAGGAAGTAACGGAACTACAAATCTTTCAGGAACAGGGTATGCAGTTATGTTAGGTAATTCAGGAACTACTGACCCGATAAGACTCGTGCGGTATAATGCAGGTATTCGAAATTTTACTTCGTTACTTACGTCAAATACAACAGGTTTGACCGATTTTGGTACGCAGTATCTTAGTATAAAAGTAACCTACAACCCATTAAATTCTACTTGGCAATTATTCGTTAGAAATGATGGGACTACTGCTTTTCTTGACCCTTCCGGAAATGGATTAACATTACAAGGATCTGTGGTGAATAATACCTATACAAACACACCTTTATCATTAATTGGTGGTTTTTGGAATGCCGGTACTGCCGCTACGCAAAGAGCCTTTTTTGATAATGTAAAAGTAACGATAGCAAAACCAGCTATATTTAATTTAACTCCTAGTTCTGCCATTGCAGGTACAGGTACTTTTTCGCTAGGCGTTACTGGTGAAAATTTCTTACCTTCCAGTGTGGTACGATGGAATGGAAGTAACAGAACAACAACCTATGTTTCACCAACACAACTCACCGCTTCAATACCAGCCACTGATTTACAATTACCGGGCGATTTCCCAATAACTGTAGCGAATGGTTTATCGATTTCTAATTCACAACTATTTGAAGTTGACCCTGCCGGTGTGCCCAATTTAGTATTATCAACTAATTCTCTTACTGCTTTTACAACAACAGCCGGAACGGCTTCTGCCTTTTTGAGTTACACCGTTTCAGGTGAAAATTTGATTGCCAATGCAATCGTAACAGCTCCAGGAAATTTTGAACTTTCTTCGAATGGAGGAGTTAGTTATGCGGATAATTTAACGTTAATTAGAAACGGTTTGCAATTAACCGGACAACCGATAACCATTCGTTGTCGATTGAAAGCTTCTGCACCATCCGGAAATTATAATGGTTCAATTTCACATACAACAACCGGTGGCGTTTCAAAATTTGTTGCGGTCTCCGGTAAAGTTATTGCTGCTCAACCTACTGTTCAAACAACAGCAGTTGCATTTACAAATGTTACCTCAACAAGTTATACCATTCAATTTACGGCAGGAAATGGAGCGAACCGAATGGTTGTAATGCGAGCAGGTGGAGCCGTGAACTCTGCACCGGTTGATGGTGTCACCTACTCTGCTGCTGCATCTTTTGGAACAGGAAGTCAGTTAGGAACAGGAAATTTTGTAGTCTATCGCGGTTCGGGTTCTTCAGTAAATGTTACCAATCTTTCTCCTGCAACAAGTTATCACGTTGCGGTGTATGAATATAATGGTGGTGTAGAATTAGAAAATTATTTAACTACAACACCTGCTCTTGGCAACAGAACAACGTTGAATGCTCCTGTGGGATGGCAAATTAGTGCTGTGAATACCGTAAATACAATTAATTTTGATACAAGCGTAGATGGTGTAAATGCTGAAACTTTTCAAGGTGATGGTTTTTCAACAATAGCTACTTCAGGATTATTGAATTCTAATGCTTGGGCTGTGAATGGTTTCAGCAGCGGTAATTTAGGATTTGGTGTAAACAGTGCAGAAGATTCTGATTTTGATCGAGGAACCTCAGAGACTCCGGGATCTGATGGTGGTATTTATGCCTATGAAACTTCTCCTGACAATTTCAGTTTAGGACTTCAATCGGCACCGGGTGATTTTACTCCCGGAAATGTCACGCTTCGTTTTCAAAATCAGACTGGAACTACATTAAATTCAATAAATATAGGTTATACGGTTTATGTATATAATAATCAACCCTCATCAAGTAGTTTAAACTTTAGTTATTCGGCGGATAATTCAAACTACACACAAGTTCCTGGATTAGCAGTTGTATCACCTGCACAAGTTGATTTAACACCAAGTTGGAAAGCCTATTATCGTGTAATCACTTTGACCGGATTATCCATCCCAACTAACAATTATTATTTTTTACGATGGAATGGAGCTACCGTTTCCGGAACGACCAATTTTGATGGTTTTGCAATTGATGATATTGTGATGGTTGCCAATCCCACAACTACTTTTGTTCCTTTTTCAGGAAATGCAGAAAGTTTTGTTTTACAAGGAAATGCTAGAATAAATGGTGCTACAAGTGTGGCAAATGAAATAACATTCAACGGTGGTAAACTTGATTTTTCGAATCAATCACTTACACTTAGTGGATCAATTAATAATACAACGTCACAAGGTTTAAGAGGGAATAATGGAAGTTCACTTATCGTGAATAGTTCAGTGAACAACTCACTTAGTTTTGATCAAACGACAGTCGGAACAACGAATGTTTTGAATTCGTTGGAAATAAATACAACCAATTCGAATACTACCACATTAATAAACCCAATTGTTTTAAACGGAAGTTTAGCAATAGCCGAAAATCAGTCGTTTAATTTAGGAACGAATGTTTTGACGGGTTCAGTAAATACGATTACGAATAACGGAACTTTATTCACTCAAAATACAACAGCAACTCCATTACCATCCGGCAGAAATTGGGGAGGTCTGGGAACTGTTCATTATAACGCTGCTACTTCAGGTCAAACTGTCGTAACAGGTACGTATGAAAATCTTACTTTGTCATCTACAGGTGGTTCTGTTGCAAGTGGTGCTTTTACGGTTAATAAGGTTTTGAATTTACCATCTGCTAATCCATCGGCAACAGCAGGAAGTCTCTCGATGGGAAGTTTTACGTTAACAATGGGAGGATTAGGTTCTAATAATGGTATTGGTGATGTGACCGGAGTTATCACACGAAATTCAATTGTTCCGAATGTAAATTATTCTTTTGGTCATAAAGATACTTCGATTGTCTTTCCAAATGTGGGAACTTTACCAACATCTATGAGTTTAAGAGTAAGCATTGGTGCAGCTCCTTCTTGGCGAACAGGAGCAATTCAACGTGAATATGATTTTATTCAAACAGGAGGTTCAGGAACAAAAGCAATCATTAGAGCTCGCTATTTAGACTCAGAACTTAATGGAAATGTTGAAAATAAATTAGTTGACTGGGCTAATTTGACAACAGTTCCTGCTATTCTGGAACAAGGAAGGTCTAATTTTAATATCAGTGAAAATTGGGTAGAGTTAACTAATGTGAATGTAGGTGTCTTTTTTACACCAAATTTCGGCGACGTTTTATTAACCTTAGATCAATCGGAAGCAGAAATGTTGGTTTGGAACGGTTCTGTGAGTACCTCATGGACTACTGCGGCGAACTGGACTCCAAACGCAACTCCTTCCGACAACACATCGGTTTTGATACCAAATGCAACCACGACCAATTTTGATCCTGAATTAAATCCCGCCGTTTTGTTAGGAAAAATAACCATTGAAGCAGGTGGAATTTTAAACTCACCAACAAATGCTCAATTTACAATAAACGGTTCGGCCGGAGCTTGGATAAACAATGGAACATTCAACCCAGGGAGTGGAACCAGTCGTGTGATTTTCACAAATGCAGATGCTACGATTTCAGGTTCTACCACTTTCAACAATGTTAGAATTAATGCCGAAGCAGGTTTGAGACCGGTCAGCGGTGCAATTATGGATATTGCCGGTGAATTTGTGAATTTAGGTGATTTGTATTCAGGTCCGGTTTCTAATACGATTATTTATTCGGGAACAAATCAAACACTTGCGATTCCAACTGGAGCATTAGCAGCTTACAATAATTTAGTAATTAATGGAACCGGAGCTATATTTCCTTCAAATCAAAATATTTCAGGAAATTTGACTTTAAATCAAGCTGTTGATTTTTCAGGTAAAGCACTTGTAATGAATGGTGTTGCTACACAAATTATTGGAGGAACTATCGCTCCCTCTTTTTCTAATTTAACAATTAATAATACGTTTGGCGAAGTAAAATTAGCCTCACCTGTTACAGTAAATGGAACATTCACCCTTACACAAGGAATTGTAGAAATTGGCGATTATAATCTAACCGTAGGGCTAAATCCAATAGCCGGAAGTTTCAGTACTTCCAATATGATTATAACGAGTGGAACAGGAAAAGTTCGAAGAAATTTTGAACAAATAGATTCCTATACATTCCCGATTGGAGAACGAACTTTGGGTGGGCTTAAATACACACCAATTACTGCTACAATTTCTTCAGGTACTTTTTCAAATGCGTACATCGGTTTTTCTGTCGTTAATGCAGTTCATCCTAATAACAATAGTATTACCAATACATTAAGCAGATATTGGGAAATGGAACATTCGGGAATTACTTCCGGAATAATTTCTGTCGTAGCAAATTATGAAACGACGGATGTTATTGGTACAGAAACAAATATCGTTGGAGCATTATTTCAAGGCACATACAACCAATTTACAAATCCTTGGGTGACTTTCAATAACTTAGAAACATCACAAATCGTTATTAATGATGCTTCTTTAGAAGTAAATTCAACTTTGATAATCACAGGAATTGAAGGAAATCCATTAGAAGTTTCTATTTCCGGATTTGGTACTTTTTGTATTGATTCAGAAATTGAATTAGTGGCAAACGTTCAAGGTGGCACGCCTCCATACACGTTTTCATGGAACCAAAGTTTAGGAGATGAAGCTACGGCAACACCACCAAGCACAACTCCAAGTACAATAATCTACGAAGTAACTATTACAGATAATAACGGTATAGAAACTACTGCATCTGCTGAAGTAATTATTTTACCAACAACAGTAGGCGGTACATTAACCAGTCAAAATGTATGTGCTTCATCTGAGCCTGATACGTTAGTATTAGAAGGATCAGTTGGAACAATTATTTATTGGGAAAGTGACACAACTATTTCTTTTTCTTCACCAACAAATTATAGTGTAACCGAAACAGAATTAGTAGGTTCTATTGTAGGCCCAATAACTGAAACCACTTATTTTAGAGCTGTTTTACAAGACGCCAGTTGTGATTTGGTTTATTCCACCGTAGCTACAATTTCGTTTAGTTCTACAACCTGGAACGGTTCTTCATGGAGTAATGGTCTTCCCGATGACACAACAGCTGTTATATTTACAGGAAATTATTCATCTACAGGCGATTTATATGCTTGTTCAATAATCTTACAAAGTCCTGCTATTGTAACCGTAAATCCAACACACACTTTCTATTTGAATAAAGAAATAACGGTAGATGCAGGTGCTCAATTTGCGTTAGAAAGCAATGCTAATTTGATTCAAATTGATGATGTGGTCAACTCAGGTTCAATTGTGGTAAAAAGATTCACGTCTAACGAAGTAAGACGCTTGGATTATAACTTATGGTCGTCACCGGTTTCGGGACAAAATTTATTGGCTTTTTCTCCACAAACAGTAGCAAATCGTTTTTATGAATACAATCCTACCACAGATATTTATGCTACAGTAAATCCTTCTTCAACAACTTTTTCCGCAGTCAAAGGGTATTTGATTCGTATGCCGAATAATTTCTCTGCTACTCCAAGTCAATGGTTAGGAACTTTTTCGGGAGTGCCTAATAATGGAATTTATAATCTTGCCGTAACACCTGATACTTACAATGCCATTGGAAATCCTTATCCTTCAACAATATCAGCGAATGCTTTTATTATCACAAATGATATAGATGAACCTTTGTATTTTTGGCGAAAGGTTAATAATTCAGATAACAGTTCCTATGCCACTTATACTACTGCAGGTGGTGTTGAAAATGCAGGTGGAGGCAGTTCAATTGTTCCAAATGGAATTTTACAGGTGGGTCAAGGGTTTCTTGTGAAATCAACTTCAGCTAATTTAGTATTTACGAATGCAATGCGTGTAAGTAATACTGAAAATCAATTTTTGAGATCAAATCAAGAAATAACAAATAATCCTGAACGTCACCGTGTTTGGTTAAATATGTCGAATCCAAGTGGAAATATGGGGCAATTGATGGTGGCTTACATGACAGGAGCTACTTCCGGGATTGATGCTGCCATCGACGGAAAATACATTAATGATAGTCCTAATTACTTTTCAACGGTTTTAGATAATGAAGCGTATATTATTCAAGGAAGAAGTTTGCCGTTTACAGCATCTGATGTAGTTCCATTAGGATTTAGCACAACACAATCCGGAACTTTCTCCATTTCATTAGCACAATTTGATGGTTTATTTGAAGACTCAAGTGTTGGAATTTTCATTAAAGACAATCAAACAGGAATTATTCACGATATTCGAATGAGTTCGTATTCTTTTGAAAGTACTTCGGGCGTTCATAATGCTCGATTCGAATTAGTGTTTCAAGATGCACTTTCAGAAAATGATCATTTATTCAATAATGATATAACCGTTTATGCTTCACAAAAAGTGCTTCACATCAATACCAACAACCAAGGTATTGAAAATATAAAAGTGTATGATTTGATGGGAAGATTGATTTTTACTCAAAATGGTATAAACAAAAATGAGTTCAGCACACCATTCTATCAAGTCGCAGATCAAATAATTTTGGTTCAAGTAACTACGTTAAATGGAACAATGACTAAAAAGATATTCTTGTATTAGAATTAGGAAACATAGTAAAAGTAAAAGAGGCTGACCTTAATTGGACAGCCTCTTTTTATTTCAGTTAATTAGGTTCAACCTCATTGTCTAATTGACACATTGTCTAATTGCCACATTACAACCCCGCCACAATCTCTCTCCAACCTTCCAACTCCGGAATTCCCGGTTTTCTTTTTCCGAAAAATTGAACTATGATATCTCCTTTATCATTAAATACTTCAATAGCTGTAACCACACCATCTTCCGTTGGTTTTCTAACGATGTACGTTTGTGCAATTTTTGACATATCTAAATGTAAATTAAAATCAGGATCCATCACATTATACCACGTTCCGTGCCACATAGTTTTGCGAACTGTTCCGGTATGAATTTGAATATTTCCTCGATTTCCAACAAAAACCATAATAGGTAGTTTTTGTTTCGCCGCTTCTTCCAATAATGTAACAATTACTTCTTTTTCTACTTTTTTAGCAAAATAATCATTCGGAGCCAAACGTAAAGCTTGAGTTCTGGTTACACCGAATTTTTTCAACATGCCAAAAAATTCGTGCGTATCTTTTAATTCAACCCACGCTTTTTGAAATCCTTCTACATCAATTTCTGTATCCGATTTTTCAGTAGGTAAAGCGGCAACTTCTGTAGTAGTTTCAGTCGTTTCTTGATTTTCTGATTTGTATTTTTCAACTAAAACATCAAACGCAGCTTCGTTACTGTCAGGAGTTAAATAGATTTTGTGAATCGCCAAACCATCTTTCCCAAAAAACTGTAAACTTTTTCGACTTCCGTGTTCGGAAGTTTCACTCACGGCATACGCTTTATCCCAAGCGGAAAGAAAAATTCGCAAGTCAATATCTTCACCAACAAATAATCCTGCGTGTGGACTGCTGAAATCCGGATTCAAATAAACTCCTTTGCGTTCGTGAACACATTCTTCGTTACGCGTCAAAGCCATAACTTTTCCTAAAGTTTCAATTTCTGATAAAATGGATGAAAATTCAGGTTTCAAACGAGTAACGGTTTCTCCGATTTGGGTAGCTAACAATTCGGCTTCGCTTACGCCTAATTGCTCAGCTGCATTTCTAATTCTAAGATAAGGAGTTGTTGCTTTCAACGCTTCCCATTGATTTTTTAATGTTGTTTCTGTTGTATTCATGTTTGTATGATTATATTAAGTTCCAAATAATATTAACGGATTTTGATTGATCGGATTGGTGCAAATCGTACACGGAAAATTATAGACCTGGCTGATATTTTCTCCTGTAAAAACGTCGGTTGGTTTTCCTTGACAAAAGACTTTTCCTTTCTTCATCATTATTATATGTGTGGCAAATTGTGCTGCCAAATTCAAATCGTGTAACACCACCACGGCAGTGTTTGCTTTTTGAGTAAATGTTCGGATGGATTGCATCACGGTATGTTGGTGCAACACATCTAAATTGTTGAGCGGTTCATCTAAAAATAATAATTTATGAGCCACTTCGTTGTCCAATTGTGTGAGTACACGAGCCAAATGCACTCGCTGCTTTTCGCCACCGGAAAGAGTGTTGTAACTTCTTTTGGCGAATGGAATTACATCCGTTTCAACCATTGCTTTTTCAACCGCAGTTTTATCTTCTTTGGATGGAACGGATTCAAAATACGGATACCTTCCCATCAAAACCACTTCTTCCACTGTGAGCGGAATGTCGTGATTGTATTGTTGCGAAAACTTGGCTTTGTGAAGGGGTAACAGTTTATGATCCCACTCTTCAAAGGTTTTCTTTTTAAAAAAAATAGGTTCTTCGTTATCGGTCATTTCGTTGGCCAACATCGACAATAAAGTAGATTTTCCGGCACCATTTGGTCCGACAATCACTACCAATTCGCCATAATTAACATCTACATCAATGTTTTGAAGAATCGCCACTTTTTTGTGAGCATACGATATTTTGTGAGCAACTATCATACAATTGATTTTTTATTTTTGATTAAAATAAGAATAAAAACCGGTGCTCCTAACATCGCTGTCAAAATGCCGATTGGAATTTCTGATGGTGCCACTATCGTCCGACTGATGGTGTCCGCAACAACTAATAAAATACTTCCAAAAACAGCCGATAAAGGTAAAATCAATTGATAATTGGATTTAAAAATCAACCGCAAAATATACGGAATTACTAATCCGACAAAACCAATTGTGCCTGAAAAAGCGACAGTCGTTCCAACCATCAAAGCGGTAAAAACTACAATTTGCTTTTTGATTTTCTCTACAGGAACACCTAAATGTTTTGCATCATTTTCGCCTAACATCAAAGCGTTTAACGATTTTCCTTTTCCTAATAAAAAGAAATAGGAAATCAATAAAACTACTAAAAGTAAACCGTTTTTCATCCAAGTTGCTCCGGCCAAGCTTCCTAAATTCCAAAAAGTCAAGTCACGAAGTTGTTCTTCTTTGGAGATGTAAATTAAAAATCCGGTGAAAGCAAATCCGATGGCTGTAATGGCTACTCCGGTAAGCAACATCATAACCACATTGGTTTTTCCGTTAACGGTAGCGATTTTATACACAATCAACATTGTGAGTAAAGAGCCTAAAAAGGCCATCAAACTCAACAAATAAAAATGTAAACTTTCCGGAATGAATGCTTTTAAAACACCACCCAAAACAATGGAAGTAGCGGCAAACAAAGTAGCTCCCGAGGTAATCCCAATTAAATCGGGAGTTGCTAGTGGATTTTTGAACATCCCTTGCATACACGTTCCCGAAACGGATAACATACTGCCAATAAGAATGCCCATCACAATTCGCGGTAAGCGTAAATCAAATAAAATGTACTGATCTGCTTCTGAGACTTCTGTGGAAGAAATAAAGAAACTTTTCAGGATGGAAAATACGTCGGTTTCAAATTCATACACCCCTACAAATAAAGATACGGTTGCTAAAATAATCAGCAATAAAATACTTAAAAGCAGGTAGGTAACGAGTTTATTTGGCATTTCCTGAAATTAATTGATTAAGTTCCACTACTCCTTCGCCAACTCTTGGTCCGAAACCGGATAGCAAAGCACCGTCCATTGCGATAATATTTTTATTTTTTCCGGCTTTTGTTTTAGCTAGACCTTCAATTTTTAAAGCTCCTTCTACTCCGCCTAAACTTTGTAAACCGGAATCAAAAAAGAGGATGTAATCAGGATTATTAGCCAACAAAGCTTCAGGTGTTAACGGTTTAAAATCATCAAATCCGCTCACTGCATTTTGTCCTCCGGCTAAAGCAATCATTTTGTCAACCGGTGTGTTTTTTCCGGCAACCATTAATGTTCCGGCACCACGAGCATAAACAAATAACACTTTTGGTTTGGATGGAATTGCTTTTGCATTTTTTACTTTTTTATCAATGGACGATTGCAAAGCAGTGAAGTTTTTTTCACCTAAAACAGTCGCCACTTCTTGAATTAAGTTTTTAGTTCCTTGAATGGAGAACTCTTGTTTAAAAATATGGGTTTTTACACCGGAAGCTTTCAATTTGGAAGCTAAATCGGGGTTCATATCTTTTTCTGTTGCTAAAATCAATGTTGGTTTTAAGGCCATAATTGATTCGATGGAAAGGGTTCGCACGTGACCCAAATCTTTTACTTTTAAAGTGGTTGGAAACGTACTCGTGACATCGGTTGCCACAATTTTGTCTTGATAGCCAAGAGCACAAACCATTTCGGTGATGGATCCATTTAGGGTGATAATTCGTGATTGATTTTGTTGATTTTCATTTGAAAAGGTAACGATACAAACCAAACAAAAAAGAAATGTGATTGTATTTTTCATAGTTTTTGACTTTAAGTATTTTTTTAAAACCATTAAGAAATTAAGGTTCATTAAGTTATTATTTGTTTAAGAAAACCGAGCCGTGTCACCAGCCCGATTATCCATACAAACAAAAAACTCAGTAATTATTAGTTCAATATTTCATATTCAAAAACCGGGAAACCTCTTTCGCCTGCATCATTGGTTAACGATAAAAAGCGAAGTTTGTAAATGTTTCCTTCCACATCTTTCAATACATAAAAACGGTCGTCTCTTATGCTTGGTAAAGCACCCGGTCCGCCACCTGAACGCCAGTTTGCACCAATGACTCTTTGGTCTGTGGCAGAAACGGTGAATGACGATTCGATTACATCTGCTAAAACGAAAGTGTCATACGCCACATCTGCTGTTAAAAGTTCATAAACAGTTGTTCCTCCTTTTACGTTTGTGGTAATAAAATCGGCATAACCATAGGTTACATCAGCTCCCATATAAGGGAAATAGTTGGTAAATGTGGTAAAATTCAAATCCCATTTACCTTTTTCAGGTTGAGCAGTAACTTCTTGCCCGCTAACTAAACTGAAGAATGAAAAATGAAATGCTGTATTTTTAGAAATGGTCACCGTTGAATGTGTGGTTGCACCTAAATCGGCATATTGCAACACGTAGTTATTTCCACTTCTGGTAATTCTGATTTTTTTCCAACCTCTTGGATCTCCATCGGTGGCAACAGCTCCAAGATTTGGGGTGGTAGTTCCGGCTTTAAAACCTAAGTTTACCAAATACACTTTGTTGTCTGCATCGTTGGCAGAAATTTCGGCAATGGCTGTTCCTACTCCAGCTCCCGGACCTTCTAAAATTCCGGTTGGATTGTCAACATAACCTAACGATGCTAACGTTGAAAAACCTACTGAAACCGATGCATCTTCCGTTTGAACCTCATCGATATTGGTTGTATTCAATTGTTTTACAGCCATTTTTAATGAACCGTTTATGGCTACTCTAAAAGCTGAACCTGAAGAAAAACCTAAATCCCAAGATTCTCTTGCAACAGAAGTTTTGGTTGACGTACTTAAATCGACATACAATTGATTTTGTTGGTTTGGGCCTCCTGTTGAAGCTTCAACTACAGCTTCTGAAATCGGTGGAACATAAGGTGTGCTTTCATCATCGCTTGAACAAGATGCAAGTGCTAAAATACTAAGTGATAAAATAAAAAATCCTTTTTTCATTGTGATTGATTTTATAAAATTAAAAATTGAGGTTATACGTTAGTTTGGTAAAATAACTGGTTCCGTAAGCCAGTAAAATTTGAGAGGAAACGGAATGTCCGCCGCCTTGATTTAGGTTGGTTTGGTTGATGTCGGTTATGTTGAACAAATTTCGTGCTCCGATGGTGAGTTCCAATTTATCATCTAGAAAATTCTTTTGAATAGAAGCATCCAACCAATTATACGATTCGATATCAGACAAAGTATAACCTTGCTGACCCGCTACAAATTGCTGTGTTTTTCCGGTGAATTTGTAATATAAGGAAGCAATGGTATTCCACTTTTTAATGTTGTATGATACACTGCTATTCAGGTTGAATGAATAAAGGTATTTGTCATCAGAAGTAAATTCACCATCATCAATTAAACGGGAAATCCCCACTAAAGAAGCTCCTAAATTGAATCGCCATTGGTTGTATTCCAATTGATTATTCGTGGAAACATTCCACATATTATATTTGTTGATGTTGATGTATTGATACATTGGATTATTTGTGGTTTCATCAAAACCGATTAAAGCCATATCGATTCTGTCTTTGATATCCATAAAACTGGCAATTAAATTTGTAGAAACAGCCACATCAGAACCAACAGAAAATCGCTTTTTTAAACTTGCTTCGTAGGAAGTGCTTATTTCCGGAGTTAAGTTTTCATTACCGACAAAAAAATGTCCAGAGAAAATCATTTCGTTAAACATTTCTTCAAAATTGGGCGTTCGGAATGATTTTCCAATAGAAGCCCGCATTTCTAAATTGTCCTTAAATAATTGTCTGGCACCTAAAGAAAGAGCATATTGATTGTCGAATTTGGATTGAAAAGAGTAACGAGCACCCGGACGAAGTGAAAATGTAGAGGAAAGTTTAACTTCCGAAACCGCAAAAATATCGTAATTGTCAATTCGCTCACGTATGGTTTTGGTGGTATTATTTTCTCCTTCAATTAATGAAAAACCGTAATTATTGACTAGTTCATAACCCAATTGTAAATCGAATTTGTCATTGTTAAAAAAGTTGCTGAAGTTTCCGATTGAATAAAAGACTTCCATCGATTGATCTTTAAATTCATTATTGTTCATTTCGTTTCTTGCTGAAATATTATACCTGAATTCTTCAAATAATCTTTCTTGTAATTGATGCGAAACTGAAATGTTGTAATTTACTTTGGAAAATAATTTTCCAACCGCATTCAAATGATGGTAAAATCGATTGGTAAAATAACGGATGTCATCGCCGTACTTATAAGCTCCTAACTGACTGCTGAAACCGGATTGAACGACACTATTGAAAAAATCAACTTGTTCATCTAGATATTCAAATTTGTAAAACGCTTGAAAATTACCTTTTCTGAAACTGACTAAAGCGGTTGAATTCCATTGCTCTTTTGGTAGCCAACGATAACCTCTTTGTCCGTCGTTTTCAGAATGATTTTTTCCTTTTTGGTCATTTAAAAATCCCTGAAAATCATTGCGATTCATGCCAATACTGGCAAACCAATTCTCTGAAATGTTATGAGCTACTTTTAAGTTTTGAATGTGTCTTCCTTTATCAAACCATTCGTATTCGTTGCCAATGGTTTCTTCTTGCAGCGTTGTGCTGATGGCCCATTTGTGTGTATTGCTTTTTTTAGTGATGATATTCAAAATTCCGGAAACGGCATTTGCTCCATGAGTTACGCCCATTGAGCCTTCTATGATTTCAATTCGTTCGATGTCGTTGAGGTTAATTTGTGATAAATCGACATTGTTACCAAATCCCGCTTCGTTGACTAATGGAATATTATCTACTAAAATTTTGAAATATTGTGCATCTAAGCCAAACATCGAAACGGTTGAACGGCCGGTGCTGCTACTTGGTCTTACAGTGATGTTTAAATATTGATTTAATACATCACCCAAATTGTTTGCAGCAAGGTTTTTAATATCTTGACTTGTTATAACACGAACATTATGAACCGATTTTTTTAAAGATTGCGGTTCAAATTGACCGGTGACAACAACATCAGCTAAAGCGATTGTTTTGGTGGTGTCAACTACTTGTGCCCAACTTGATGAAGCATATAAAAAGAATAAAATGGGGATTAGATTTTTCACTATTAAGATTGTTTCTAAATAATATTGAGCAAATATATATGTTATTTTTATTTATTCTAAATAAACATAGTATTTTTTTATGTTAATTATTTTAATGGATTGATTTTCAAAAGATAATGGGAAATTGCTTTATGAATTTATTATTTATCATTTTAATCTGTTTTAAATAGCACACGGATTTGATAGATGTAATAAATTTTCGCTGATTGATAGCTTCGCCATAAAACGATTTGGCTGGATTCGTTTAGAGCAACATTTTCATTTTATTGAGAATTTTGATTAATCTTTGAGGAGATTCCTCCTTCGTCGGAATGACAAGATGATCTTCAAATTGGGACGGAATTCTTTGCTCACGGAGAACATTAAAAGGATTCCTACGGAATGACAAGATTGGGGGAAAACTGCGGCTTGTTTTGCCACAAAGAGGAAAAGGCACAAAGCTTCTGAAAACTTAAAATGATAGAATTTAAAACTATGACTAAAAACTGCTAACTGAGCATTCTATTACTTTCTAAAGAAAATGGAAATTCTCTCGCAAAGACGCAAAGTCGCAAAATTTACAAATTCGGGGTTTTGCGACTTTGCGTCTTTGCGAGAAAATCAAATCTTACTTTAAAATTGATAATTAGCATTCGATTACTGAAAACTGCGACTGAAAACTGATTACTGAGCACTTCGCCCCTAGCCCCGATTGAAATGGAAAGCCTTGTGATGGATTGTTGTATTTTTTCTTGGCAAAAAAAGCGACCAAAGGAAGCTCTTTTTTTGACTTAGAAAAAAACAACAAGACAAACAAGCTTGAAATGAAAAGCGGGAATAGCTTCTGAAAAAAGATGAAAGAAAAAAAAGCTTTGTCAAAGTTTGGAGTTTTGACAAAGCTTGTATAATTGAAATTTAAAATTTTATGCTTCGGGAAGAAAAACCTCAGCCATCATACAGCGGGCACTTCCCCCGCCGCAGGCTTCGATGGTGTCGAGGCTTGAGGAGATGATTTCGCAGTGTTCTTCGATTTTGTGAAGTTGGGCTTTGGTCAGACTTTGGTGAGCGGAATTGCTCATAACCAAATAGCGTTTGTTGTCTTTTCCTTTGACTTGCAGCATATTTCCTGCGAAGTTATTCACTTGATCTTCAGTGATGAGGATGATGTCTTTTCCGTCGGCACGCAAATTGTCTAAAACCATTTTGCGTTCTTTTTTATCGTCAATGCAATCGGCACAAATCACGGCAAAGGTTTCGGCTAAACACATCATTACGTTGGTGTGGTAAATGTGTTTTCGCTCGCCATTCACGGTTTGATAAGCTTCAAAAATAACCGGAGCTAAATCGAAATCTTCGCAAAATTCGATGAATAATTCTTCGTCGGCACGAGGCGAAAGGGCACAATAGGCTTTGGCATTGTCGCGGTCTAACAGGATGCTTCCGGTGCCTTCGAGGAAAAATCCGTCTTCTTCGGCAGAAGTGTAATCCATAATTTCGTTGACCACAAATCCACGATCTTCGATGATATCGAGGATATCTTCTCTTCTCTCTAAACGACGGTTTTCGGCAAACATTGGGTACAACGTTACATCGCCGTTTTCGTGAAAGGAAATCCAATTGTTTGGAAAAATACTGTCGGGCGTGTCGGGATCGAGTGTATCATCTACGACAATTACATTCACGCCCACTTTTTGAAGTTTTTCTACAAACGCATCAAACTCTTGCTGAGCTTTGGCATTTACAGTGGCTGGAGTTGTATTGTCTAATACTTTTTGATAATAATTATTTACGGCCGTTTGCTCATTCATTCGGAAGGCAACGGGACGGATCATTAGGATGGTGTTGGTTGTTTGGTTCATTTTCTGTTGTCGGTTATCGGTTGTCTGTTGTTTGTTGTCGGTTGTCCGTTATCGGTTGTCGGTTGTCTGTTATCGTGAGTCGGTTGTCAGTTGTCTGATAACGGATAACGGATAACTGAATTCTGTTATTTCCAGTGTTCTTCTACATATTTTATAAAAGTAAAAATTTTTGCTCCTAAAATATCGTATTCTTCTATAAAAGTTTCAATATTGGGAACAACTCCCGAATATAAACGATTAATTTTAAAAAGATGATTTTTTGTTTCTAAGCAACTCGCATGACTGAAAACTAAAAATCGAATAAATTCTGCTTTGTATCTTTTTCGTCCGTAGCCTTCTACAATGTTTGAAACTACGGAATCGGATGATCTTCTAACTTGGCTTCCCAATTCATATAGCTCATACTTTGGCAATAGTAATGAAGCTGGATGTACTTTGAAAAATAAGTCTAAACTTAGTTGATAAATGTCTAAATCGTTGTAACTTTTCATGGCTGATAATTTTATTTTAATGGTTTATAATTTATTAAAAAAACAGATGTGATTTTAGTTAACCGATAACGGATAACAGACAACCGACAACTATTTATCTCTTACTAAAGGTAATGTCGAACATCTCAACAATCCTTCTTGTTTGGCGATTTCAGCATATGGAATTTCTTCTACTGTGAAGCCATTTTCACGAAGCCAATTGTTTAGGCGTGTGAAATTTCGTTCGGAAACAACGACATCGGGTGCGATGGAAAACACGTTTGAATTCATGTGATACATTTCGTCTCGCGTGATGTGAAATAAATTTTCTTTTCCGAAAAGGTTCACTAAAAACATATAATCAGCTTCTTCACGGAAACCGCTTTTGTAGATAATTCCTTTGTCTTTTCCTACGGGTTGAAAACAACAATCGAGGTGCAACGCATTGTCACGGGCTTCAATTTTTGATTTGACTAAATCGAAATCTTTTACTTTTTTGTGTGGAAATAATTGTTTGATATACTCCACACCTTGCCAATTAGTTCGTGCCGTGATGTAATCTTTGTAATCGGAACCTTTGTATGTTCCGATAAAAATATAATCGTTCCATAACATCACATCGCCGCCTTCGATATGGACTTCTTCCGGTGGGCGAACGACTTTTTTGGGGTCGATGTGATCGATAACGTATTGAATGGCATCGAGTTCTTTTTCTCTGTCGGGAAGAATATTGGCTTTGATAAAAATATCATCGATGACAAAACCGATGTCGCGGCTGAAAATTTGGTTGTAATTATTGATAATATCCGGTCTAAAAACTTCTACGTCGTATTTTTTGAATACTTGATTAAACGCTTCCATTTCGGTAATCATATCGGATTCAATGGGATAGGTTCCCGCTAAAATGTGTTCGAGTGATTTTGGGTCATAGGCTTCGTCGGCAGTTGGTGTTGGTCCGTTGCTAACAGCAGTTCCTAAGACCACGGCCCTTAATCGGGAGGTTTCGTTTTGAATGTGTATTGGTAGCATAAAGTTGCTTTTGTCTTTTGACAAAGATAAATAAAGGGTAGTCAAAAAGCAATGGTTATTATGGGAATACTAATTTTAGTTGCTGTATTTTAAAGATTTGATAAAATAAGAAAGCCTTCTTTTTGGGAAGGCTTTGGGTTTTATGATGTTGACAAACAAAATTTGTCATGGTTGTGAGGACAAGTCGCGACTTGTCACTACATACATAATTATCTCTTCTCAACCGGAACAAAATCTCTCAACGGAGAACCTACATAAACCTGACGAGGTCTTCCGATTGGTTCTTTGTTGACACGCATTTCTTTCCATTGAGCAATCCAACCCGGTAAACGGCCGATGGCAAACATTACTGTAAACATTTCAGATGGAATTCCTAATGCACGGTAAATGATTCCGGAATAGAAATCGACGTTTGGATATAAATTTCTTGATTTAAAGTAATCGTCTTCTAACGCAACTTTTTCTAATTTTTTGGCGATATCTAATAATGGATCATCAATTCCTAATGAATTTAAAACATCATCGGCCGCTTTTTTGATGATTTTTGCTCTTGGATCAAAGTTTTTGTAGACTCTGTGCCCAAATCCCATTAAGCGGAATGAATCGTCTTTATCTTTTGCTTTTAAAACATATTTATCTACATCTCCACCATTCTTGTGAATTTCTTCCAACATCTCCAAAACGGCTTGATTGGCTCCACCGTGAAGTGGTCCCCAAAGTGCAGAAACTCCGGCAGCAATGGACGCAAATAATCCCGCATGTGATGAACCAACAATTCGTACGGTTGAAGTAGAACAGTTTTGTTCGTGATCGGCATGTAGAATGAATAATTTATCTAAGGCTTGAACCACAGTTGAATCAATTTTATAAGGTCCGGTAGGTAATTCATACATTAAATGCATAAAATTCTCCACGTAACCTTTTGTATTATCGTAGTAGTTTAGTGGGTAACCCATTGATTTACGGTATGTCCACGTAGCAATTACTAAGAATTTACCCATGGTTTTACAAACCGCTTCGTACATTTCTTTTTCGTTGTGCGGGTTTACTGACTTTGGATTAAAAGCAGTTAACGCACTCGTTAAAGAAGCTAAAACGCCCATTGGATGAGCTGTTTTTGGAAAACCGTCGATGATATTTTTCATCTCTTCGTTTACCAACGTATATTTACGAATATCGTTTTCGAATTTTTCTAATTGGGTTTTGGTTGGTAATTCACCAAAAATCAACAAATAAGAAACTTCAAGGAAGTCTGCTTTTTCGGCTAATTCTTCGATAGAATAACCTCGGTAGCGAAGAATTCCTTCTTCACCATCTAAAAAGGTAATTTCACTTTTACATGAACCTGAATTTTTGTAACCCGGATCTAGCGTAATCGCACCGGTTAAGGCACGTAATTGTTCGATGTCGATAGCAGCTTCATTTTCACTTCCTACGATTACAGGAAATTCATACTCTTTGCCGTCGAATTTTAATATTGCAGTTTTTGACATGATTTTATAAAAAATTAATAGGTATAAATTTTGTTTGTTGCGAAATTACGAAATAAAGTAGGATTGTTAAAATTTTATTCGAAACGATTTCGTTAAATTTAGTATAAATATTGCTAATTTCCTATAGATCGGTGTAAAACAAAAAACTCACGCAAAAAATACGTGAGTTTTGTAGAAAAATTTTCGATTAATTTTCTTATTCGTAAATATATTGAATCGTCATTGTTTCAAATACATTTGGAAAATTTTGTGCATCAAAATAAGCTTGAGAAGCAATTGAAACAGGATAATCGGACGAATTATATGTTATCATATTACTTGTATAACTTGAATTATTTTCGTTAATCGTAATAATATTTTTAGCACTTCCATGTAACTCGAAATCGCTTTGTATTGAATAAGCAATTTTAGAATAACCTGTCACATTTTTAAACGGACTATTCTTTGTATCATATATATAAGTGTAAGTTAGACCACCAGTTTGCACGATTGTGCTAATTTCATTATTCAGCATCGTTATTGTGCTTTCAAAACCTGTTGTTTGAGTATTATCAATTGAACCTGTAATATTGGTTTTAGTAATGGTACTGTTATCATTATAAACAAATAAGCTTTTATCTTCAAAATCTTCAATTAAATCTTGGTACTTATGTTCAACTAATCTACCTTGTGAGTCATAAGAAAACAAATCTTGCTCTTCAACATCTCCTTCAAAAACATATTCAATTTTGGTGATTAAGTCTCCATTGTAATAATATTTTTCAATTGTTCCATCATCATATACTCCTTGAAGCAATTTATTACCATTATAGGTATAAGTGATTTCTTCATTAAAACTATCTTCACCCTGATAAATGACTTTTTTAACTAAAATATCCGAAGTTGGATTTGGCGTAGAATCATCATCGCTTGAACATGATGTAAAACCTACAAGTAAAATTGTGCTTAAAAAAAAGATTGTTTTTTTCATTTTTGTATTTATTTGGTTATTGAATTTGTATTCTGTTTCCAGAATTGAGTTAGTGTTGCAATGTAAGAATTTTTATCGAATTTTCAACTAATTAGTGTTGGCTTTTTAATTAAAAACACAATTTTTGAAAAAAAAACTCACGCATCAAAACACGTGAGTTTTCTAACTAAAACTAATTTAAACCACTTATTCTTTAATCAGTTTTTCTACTTTACTTCCTTTTTCGGTATTTATTTTTATAAAATACATTCCGTTTGCTCTTGATGATAAATTCAATTCTGAAGTAATATTGTTTACTACTTGTGTTTGCAATAATCTTCCTTGAATATCATACAATTCAATGGTTTTGATGCTTGAATTATCTTTGATAGTAATATTAACGATATCTTTTACAGGATTTGGATAGATAGAAATTAAATTATCTAAAATTGGATTAACAACACTCAAGGCTTGGAATAACGTTTCTGCTTCGTTGGTTTGGATTGGGAAATTGTAATCGAAATAGATATTGGCTTTTTTTCCCACAATATCACCCACTTCTAAAACTTCGTTTGAACGCATTTTAAATAAAATATTACCATGACCGCCTGAATCAAGTTGAATATCTTGGAAAATGAATTCAATTTTATTTCCGGCCATTCGAATGTTTGCATTATGTGATGTAGATAACATTTGTAGCGAGTTAATATCAAATTGAGCAGGATCGATTTCTGTTTTTACCACCACATTTTCAGCGGGTGCATTTCCGGTATTTTCAAAACGGATTAAATAATGCAGAAATTCACCTATTTGATCCGGTGAAACCACATCGCCTTGCAAACAAGTTATATCGTTTGGGTCGTATGAACCTACCACGGTTTGATTTAAAACAAATTCGTTATCATCCCAATTTTCATCAATATTAACGTCTATAAAAGCATTAAAATTCAAGACATCTCCAATGTTTACAGCAGGATTTTCGGTTGGGGAGTTCACATTAAAAACAACTTCTATACTTCCACTTTCAAAAGGTTTAATATCTGAGATTATCCAAGTGAAATGGCCTGGATAAGTTAAATCACTCTCCGACTCTAGAGAAGTAGAAACAACACTTAGAACGGTTTCATCATAATTAAAATTTACATAACCAACTTCTGTTTGATTTCCTTTGTTTCTATAAACCAGCTTATAAACGGCATCAAACCCCGGGCGTGCCGGTGTAATCGATGCGATAACCACTTCTAAATCAGAATAAACACCATTTGCGGTAATACAGAAATCTAATATTGTCGTTGAATTATTAATTTCCTCAATAACAGTAATTCCCGGATTCGGAGAAACTGAAAAGTAAGAAGGGTTTTCTAAAACCGGAATTAAAGTATATTCTCCTTGTGTAGCAGTATAAATATTATACACACCATTACTATTAGTAAAAACAGAAGAATTGGTAGTATCATTATCTAAATCTACAGCAAACCTAGAATAAGGAATAGAAAAATCGGATTCATCACAACCGTTGTTGTTGGTGTCGTAATGAACGGTGCCGTTGATGGTGTTGTAGTCTCCTCCTGGAGTGAAAGAGCAGTAAGAATTAACATTAACACTTGGAAAATTTGATTGAAAATAATTAGTAAAAATTTGAAAATCCCATTCATTTACGCAAACATATTCTAATTCAGGAAGATTAGAATAACTAAAAACTAAATCTGTATTATCAAAACCATTTTTTAGATTAATATACTTTAAAACAGTGTTGCTATTTAAAACCAAATTTTCTTGATAAAAAAAATCTAAGTCGATGTTATTAAATTTCACCTGAGACAAGTCCAACAATTCAACTTCTATACCTGCTATATATAAATGATAAAAATGACAATTTTCAAATACAATTTCTGATATAGGACTATCAAAAATATTAATTGGACTATCATTTGGTGCATTGATGTTAAAAAAATTTACATTAGAAAGTGAAGAATTATTAACAATCTGTATCTCACCTCCCAAAGCAAAATTTAAATTATTTAAAGTAAGATTGAGTAGAGAAAAATTATTAGATACATCTACATACTGCATCTCCAGTTCATTAGAACTTATAGTTACATCTGTTAATAAAGGATTATCTCTTACAAATACATCTGAAAGATAACTTGCTGAAATATCAATTGAAATTAATAAAGGATTATTCAGTATAAGTATATCAGCTATTGCATTTGAATCTATGCTTATACTTTCAAGTAATGTATTAGAAATAGTAATTGTGTATCTGCCATTTGCAGAATTGTCTAAATTTTGTATAATCAGAGTTTCTATGGGATTATCACTTAGATTTATTTCAATAGGTGCGTTATTTATACTATTTGATTGATGAAATAAATCTAAATTAAAAGATGAAATTAAATTGTTTTTTAAATCTAAATTAAGTAGTGAACTTTGATTATTTGTTAGCAAAAATGAAATGTTTCCTTGACTTGTAAATTGATTATTATTTAATTGTACCCTTCTCAACTGCATAGAACCCTCAAAAATTACATTTGATAAATTATTATTATTTGCGTTTATCTCTCTTAAATTTTGAAAATTATTTATCCCCTCTATACTAGAAATATTGGAATTACTCACATTTAAATAACTAACTAATAGTGCCTCACTTTCTTGAATTTCACCATCATCATTGATATCTATCTTGATATTTTGTGGCGGAAAAGCTGAGTTTTGTGCAATTGAATTAGATGGACTAGCCTCCAACAACTTCGCTTTAAAATTCGCATCCGGAATGTCCACAATCTGAGCATTGCTTGCAAATGATGACAACAACAAAAGAAAGAGAATCTTCTTCATAACAATTTTTTATTTTATTTCTTAACTAATTTTTCTAATTTACTTCCTAAATCTGTATTTATTTTTATAAAATACATTCCGTTTGCTCTATCTGCTAAATTTAATTCAGAAGTTACATTATTCACAATTTGCGTTTGCAATAACCTTCCTTGAATATCATACAATTCAATGGTTTTGATGGTTGAATTATCTTTGATACTGATGTTGACAATATCTTTAGTCGGATTTGGATAAATTGAAATGATGTTGTCTAAAACAGGATTTACAACACTCAATGCTTCAAATAAAGTTTCGGCTTCGTTGGTTATAATCGGATAGTTGTAATCAAAATAAATATCCGCTTTGCTTTTTACAAAATCACCGGTTGTTAACGAGTTTTTAGAATTCATAACCAATAAGATATTTCCATGTCCTCCTGAATCTAAATAAATATTACTAAAAATAAACTCGGCTTTATTTCCTCTTACTTGTGCTCGCATATCGTGTGAACTATTTAATACTTTCAAACTGGAAACATCATATTTTGTAGGATCAATATCCATGACAACCACTACATTTTCGGCATAAAAGTTTCCGGTGTTTTCAAAACGGATGATATAATGCAATTCTTCTCCGATATAATCAGGACTCACCACATCGCCTTCGATACAGGTAATGTCATTTGGGTCATAAGCACCAACTACTACTTGATTAAATATAAAAGTATTATCAACCACATTTTCATCTCCTGCTTGAGGAGTAATTATCGAAGTAAAAGTTAACACATCATCTATATTTACCGGATTTTCAATATCGGTAGGAGTATTAATTAACATCGTTACAATAATACTTCTACTTTCAAAAGGTAACAAATTTTCGTAACTCCAATTTAAGGTTCCTTCAATTTGAGTATCGGGATTAACCGTTGCAGAAACATAGGTCATTAAGTGTTGGTTGTAGAAAAAGCTTAAACCATAATCTTGTGACAATACTGTGTTACCTTTATTTCTATAAACAATTTCATAGGTTGCGTTAAACCCCGGACGAGCTGGCAAAAGCGGAGCAATAACTACTTCTAAATCAGGATTAATTCCATTTGGCGAAATACAGAAATCTAACGTTTCTACATTATTATTATTGTCCGGAAAAATAACAGCGTTAATGGGTGGCGTTAAAGTAAAGAAGCTTGGGTTTTCTATAACAGGTAAAATGATTTGTGTTCCCGCTTGTGTGAAAAAAGTATATTCTCCATTTTGGTCTGTAAATGTTGCTCCTTCTACTATTCCGTCATAAATTGTTACTTTAGTGTAAATTGTTCTTTCATCTTCATCACAATTCCATAGGACAGAACCTTTAATAGTATTATAATCTCCTCCGGGAGTAAAAGTACAATAGGAACTTGCGTGAAAATCACCATTACCTTCACCTAAATCATACACATTATTGAGATCATTATCATTTACACATACAAATAGTAAATTGGGGTTGTTTGAGAAACTGATTCCGTTAGTGGTAAAATCATTACCGTTTTTAACGTTCACATAAGTTAACTGTTCACTATCAAAACAAGAAAAACTAGTTAAAGAGGATAAATAGGAAACATCAATTTCTTCCATTTCAGATATAATAATCACTAACGATTTAAGGTTTTGAAGATTTTCAATGTTGGTCGGCAATTGTGTTAGTTCATAAGCAGAAAGACTCTCTAAATTAACTTGATTACCAACATCAATAGTTGCCAATTCTTGATTTCCGTATAATAAATGTTCCAAATTTGTTTGAGAAGTTAACGTTAATGTGGTTAACGGATTATAGTGGCACGACAAATATTTAAGATTATTCAATCCTGTTAAATCAATACTGGTTAACTGATTATCATTAATCTGTAGTTTTTCTAAGTTAGCCAACGCAGCCACATTCAAAGAAGGTATTTCGTTGTCATGAGCTACAAGTTCAATTAAATTAGGAGAAGAACTTACATTTAAAGAAGTAAGTCCGTTCTGAGAACAAGTAAGATATTCCAAATCTACCAATGCTGTTAAGTCGATGGTATTGATAGTATTAGCACTAAAATCTAAATTTATCAGATTGACTAAAGTGCTTACATTTAGAGATGAAAGTGAGTTTGATTTACAATGTAAAACATTTAAATTAACCTGATTGGTTACATCTAAATTGGATAACAAATTGGCATTACAACGTAAAACCTCCAAATTGGTCAATGCGTTTACATTAAGTGTACCCAAAGGATTGTGACTGCTATCCAAAAGGATTAAGCTATCGTTAAAATTTAAAGACGTAATCGAATTATTATTACATCGCAGTTGACTCAAAGTGGCTATACTACTGACATCCAAAGCAGTAAACTGGTTGTACTCACACGTTAATCCAGTTAAATTTGGCAAAGATGTTACTCCTGCTAAGGAAGTAAGCTGATTAAAACCGCAATTCAAAGTAAGAAGACTTGTAAAATACTCAATTCCTGTTAAATCCGCTATGTTTGCTTGTATAATTCGTAGATTATAAACTTGCAAAGCCTCACTTAACTGAATTTCACCGTCTCCATTTGTATCGATAGTAATCGTAAAATTATTCATATCGGTTGCAATACTGTTGGAAGGAGAAGCGTTAAGCAACATTCCTTTAAAATTTGAGTCGGGTATATTTATAATTTGAGCATTAGCCCAATTCGTTATAAATAATAGTATGAGTAGGATTTTTTTCATGTTGATTTTGGTTATATTGTAAATCGTTTTCTATTTATTTTGTAAATATAAAATGGATAATTCTTTTAATTTATAGTAATTGAGTATTCATGTGTTTCAAATTAGAATTCGCTACATCGTCTTCAATAATTCCTGTAATCGTTCTTTTTTTCGTTGTGAAATCGGCAAATTACTATTATCTGCCATCACCACATAACCACCGTCTTTTTTGATATATGATTTCAAATAAGCCAAATTGATTAAATGCGATTGATGGATGCGTTCAAAACCATGTTCGGTCAACAACTCTTCATATTCTTTCAACGTTTTGGAAATCAAAATCGGCTTGCTGTTTTTGATGTAAAACTTGGTGTAATTATCTTCGCTTTCGCATCTGATAATATCGCTAACTTCAAACAAATGAATTCCGTCTGAAGTAGAAAGAGCAATTCGTTTGAAATTATCTACTTTTCTTCGTATGTTCTCCAACAACAAATCGATGTGAGCATAATTATCACTTTGTGATAAAACTTGATTAATCTTCCCAATCACTTTTTGCAATTCTTCCGGATCTACGGGTTTTAACAAAAAATCCAATGCACTAAATCGAAACGCCTTAATAGCATATTGTTCATGAGCGGTGATAAAAACCACTTGCGAAGTGATTTTTCCGTTAAGTTCCGCCAATTGTTCCAACACATCAAAACCGGTTCCGTCTGTTAATTGAATATCTAAAAACAAAACTTGAGGTTTCAATCGGTGGATGGTTTCCACACCGGATTGCACACTGTCTGCTTCTCCAATAATGGAAATATCAGGAGCATACCGAGAAAGCATTTGTCGCATTCCGGCTCTCAGGTTGGCATCGTCGTCTATTAATATGGCTGTTGTCATTTTTTTGTTGCGGGTTTCGGGTTGCGAGTTTTTGTTGGGGTCGCAAACCGTTTATTGTTATTTTATATATTGGATTGGTAAATTCAGTACGACTTTTGTGCCTTGAATTTCTCCTAAATCATTTCTTATTTCTTTAATTTCCACTTTGGCTTTTTGAGCGGTAGAGGCTTCCATCATTTCTAATCTTTTTTTGGTAATATCCAATGCCATCGATTTGTGAATGGCCACTAAATTTTCTTTGATTTCTTTGGATTTGTCAAACCCAATTCCATCATCTAAAATGGTGCAAACCAGATTATCTTTTTCAATCGAAAAATCAACTGAAATAGTTCCGTTTTCTTTTTTAGGAATTAAGCCATGGATAATTGCATTTTCCACAAAGGGTTGTAATAATAAAGGTGGCAACGCCATATCATCTTCTATTTCCAGACTTTTGGTTATTTTGAATTCAAAAACATTATTGAAACGAAGTTGTTCGAGTTCTAAATAATTTTGTAAACTTTCAATTTCTTTGTCAATCGGAATTAGCGATTCTTTAGAATATTCTAACGTTAATCGCATCAATTTTGAAAATTTTGATAAGTATTTGATGGCCGAATCTGTTCCGTTTTGCACAATAAAACTCGAAATTGATCCCAAACAATTAAACACGAAATGCGGATTCATTTGCAAATGCAACGCTTTCTGCTCGTATTCTGCGAGTTCTTTTTGAAGGGTTAAATTTTTCTTTAACTGAATTCGGTTGTAAATCAAAAAAGCAATTCCCAACAAAAGCAACACAAACAAGGCAATAAAAATAGTTTGTAAGGTTTGTCTTTTCGATTTTTCGGCTAAAAGCAATGTTTTCTTTTCCTCTTCTTTTTTCTTGATGGCTTCTTTCTTTTCAAATTCATAATTCATTTCAGCTTGCACGCTTTTTCTAATATTTTCATGATTTATCAAGCTGTCTTGTGCTGTTTTGTATAATTTGAAATGTTTGAATGCTTCGGAAGGTTGATTGAGTTTTTCATAAATGGAACTCAATAATTTTTCTGCCAAAGCAGTGCCTTCTAAAACATTAAGTTGTTTGGATAACTCGGCTGCTTTTTGAGCATATTTTAAAGCTTCACTCCCATTGTTTTGCTCATAAAAATACTCACCCATGAACAAATAGGTGTCGGATTTTCCGAATTTATCATCAATTAAATCGAATGATTGCAAGGCTAAATTCCAACTTTCTAACGCTTTTTCTGAAGTTGAATTCTTCTTGTGAAGTAATCCGAAGTTATTATGCAATTCCCCCAAACCACGCGGATTAGGGAATTTTTCAAAATAGTATTTTGCTTTCGTATAATAGTCTTCTGCTTCTTTGAAGTTGTTTTGTTTTAAATGAAGATTTCCGATGTTGGTAATTGTGATACCAACCGTTCTGTCACCAATTTTCTCTTGAATTTTTTGAGCTTTACTAAAATAATCCAAGGCTTTGAAATCTTCGTTTTGGGCTCGGTAAACAATTCCAATATTATTATAAACGCGTGCTAATTTATCTTCTTCTTTTGTTTCTTCATAAATGGAAACCGCTTTTAGGTGATGTTGAAGTGCTTTTGCATAATTGCTTTGTTCAGAAAAAACAATTCCCATGCTTCCATACACTCTGGCTAATCCGTTTTTAAGCTTCAGATTGTCTTTTGAATTAACAGCCAATTCGTTTTCATACACCAATTTGGCTTGCGAGAAAAAGTCTAATGCTTCGGGATAATTTCCTGTAATTATTTTAGCAATTCCCAAATTAAGCAAGGCTGTTCCTTCTTCGGTTTGATAGTTGATTTTTTTTGCTAAGGCTAATGCTTTTGTAGCATACTCATTCATCAAAACAGGATTACTACTTTTATAATAATCGGCAATTTCATTGAGAAGTTGCACTTTTTCAATGTCGTTTTTTGTTTGATTGAGCACATTCTTTAAACTGTCTGCCGTTTTATTTTGTGCAAAAACAACGATAAAACTACAGCAATACAAAAAGAATAAAAGGTATAACTTCTTCATAAACATCATTTGAAAAACAAATATAAGTCATCCTTTTAGAAGTTAATCGGTAAATGAGTATTTGTGGGTTTTGAATGAGAATCTGATGATAACTGTAAATTAAACAAGGATATCTAAAGGAAACAACTGAACTTTGCTTTGCAAAAAACAGAAATTACCAAAACCTATATAAAATCAAAAACCCCTCTAAAAGAAGGGTTATGAAGGGTTTTAGTAACTGATTGTTTAGTTTCTTTTTGACGTAAAACTAAACCGTTGCGTTTACATAACTGTTTGCTTTTTTCATAATCGAACGAATCAAAAGTGTTTTGTTAGACATTCCTGATTTTAAATATTGTTCTTTTTTTGAAACTAAAGCAGAACGGTTGATGGTAGTTGATTCTTCTTTTGTAACAGAAACTTTCGTTTCTTGTTTTGCACCGGAAAACCAATTTGATATTTCAATTGAACTCATTTCAACAGTACTTTCTTGAATCATCTCTTGTGCTTGTTCTTCTGAAACTATTTCGTTAGTCACTGTAGTTTGAGCAGAAACTTCAGTAATAGCAGAAAAAATAACTAAGATTAAAGTGATTAAGAATTTAGTGTTGATTGCTTTCATATACATTTTAAAAATCGTTTTGTTTTTATTTCTGATGTAAAAGTATCCCGATTGTATGCCGCTACCCTATTTTTTCGATAACGTGTTGATAAACTCGATAAAAGGATAACGAAATGAAAGTGAATGGTTAAAATATGCATTTCGTCGATAATTGCTTACATAACGCCACTTTCCATAGGTCGTTGAAATGTGTCGTTTGACTGACTTATAGATTTTGAGCATAAAAAAAACCTTCGATTGCTCGAAGGTTTTGCATTTTATAATTATTATTTTTTAGTGAGCTACTTTTTTAGAAGTAGTTTGTCCATCTGTAGAAGTAATCTGAACAATTAGCACTTGGTTTTCAACTTGAGTTAAAGGAATAGAAACCGTTGAGGCATTTACATCGTTTTGCTCAGCCAATAATCTTCCTCTCAAATCAAATACTTTTACATTAGTTAAAGTAGTTAAACCTGAATTAATTTGGATTGTTTTATCTTTTGAAAAAACAACAACCGAATGTTGAAGAACTGGGTTTTCTACCGACAATGTACTTTGGTAAATAATTTCAAAACGATTTGCAAAAGTTCCGGCATCTGAAACAAAACTATAACTTTCATTTTTCAAGTTATGTTCAATTGAAAGTAAATTATCTTTTAAGAAAATTTGTTGCTCCTCATTTAAAAACAAACCATCTACTGTATTGATTGCAATTTCATAACTTCCAGCATTATTTGTTTTAAAACTCAATGGCACCACATCTGCTGAAACAAATTCGGCACGATGCTGAACAGAAAGTTCTGTTTGGGCAACAATCGAATTCAAAGCTAATGAACTATCATTAATATATTCTCCATCTAAATTTGAATCAATTTCATTTGTAGCGTCTGCTCTATAACCAATTGCCATGTTGCCCACAATTGAATTATTGTTTTTTAAGTGTAACCAGATTCTGGATGTTTCAGCAATTTGTTCATTTCGATAAAAAACACCACTAGTCAACTCTCTTTGTAAATTATTGAATTGTAAATTTCCTGCATTATTGGCTTTTACAAAAAATCCTTGTCCAGGTTGGATATTGTCAAATGAATGAGGACCATCACTAAAAGCTCCACCGCTAAAAGTTACATAAGCACTTCCGAGAGTGTTATTCGTTTTTCTCCAGAAATAAAGATCTCCGCTTATCAAACTACTATTATCATCTAAAAATTTTTCAATACTAATAGGTGAAGGATACGGATTTCCAACTGCATTGTAACCGCCACCAGCAGTTGACAAAGCAATCGATAAATCACCACTGTTGGGTTTTCCAACAAAGCTTCCTTGCCAAGCGGTTGGCGAAGTTGGATGGTTATCCGGCATTCTAATTAAATAGCCTTTCCCTGTACTGAAGTTATTAGCACCGGGAGCAATTGTAGAATAACTGTCTGAAGATGAATTATACGTGTAAAAACGATTGGTAACGGTTAGTGGAGAAAAGCTCAATAAATTTTGATTTTCAACCGGCGAAGACCAAAGAACATAATCTAAACGCATTAAATCTTGTGTTAGTTTTTCAACTGTAATAGCACCGTTGTTTAAATTGGTTGTTCCGCTTTGCATAAGATAAGCATCGTTTTCTAATGTGAAAGCACTTCCTGTATTTACTGTTAATCCTCCTGAAAGTGTAACAGTATCTCCTGTGGAAATAACAACTTCTGCATTGTTTGTTACAGTTATTGAACAAGCATTAATATCTGTGGAAGACGTAAAATCACCTTCAAACAAGGCTGCTTTAGTACTTGTTGGTTCGCCATTACTCCATGCGGCTCCATTCCAAATAGTAGATGCAACAGTTACAACTACCTCATCGGTAACTGTACAACCATTTCTTGTTACAGCTAAAGTGTATGTGGTTGTAACAGTTGGATTAACAGTAGGATCTTGAATAGAAGATGTAAATCCTGGAGGAACAGATGTCCAAGAATAAGTTGCTGGCAATGGAGCTGTTCCTGTAATCGTTATATCATCAATGAACCAAAAATCGATATTGTATATATTTCCATCAAACAAAAATCTATAATAAAATGATGTATTATCCACAGAGGATAAATTTACAGTAACAGTGTTTGCGGCAACATTAGCTGTGGCGTTTAAATTCCATTGGGTCGTCCAAGTTGTACCATCCGTTGAAGTCTGTAAAAACAAAGGGACTGTTCCGGAAAACCAATCTACATTATGTTTAAATGTCATAGACAAATCTGTGTAATCTGTTGCATCCAACAAAGGCGATTGTGCCCATGCAAAAATAGGTGTAGGGTTACTCCCGGAAAAATATTGCATTTGTAACTCAGCGGCACTACCTCCTGCATTAGATGTGTTAGATATTCCCCATCTATCCAAGTCGTTTGTGGTCATCGTAGTAAAACCAACTTCATTGTTAATAGAAGACAGCGTTTGCGTACCAGTAACAATAGCCACATTCCCGTCTAAAACAACAGAGGATGAAGCACATATTGCAACATCACTACCTGCAGAAACTCCGGTTGGAGATAGCAATAAACCAGTAACCGAAATGTTTCTTGTCGTTGCTCCCGTACTAGCAATGGTAATATTACCGGAAGTTGGGTTGGTAGCCAAAGATTTCATTCGTGCATAAATGGTGGTTGTGGCAACGTTCCCTCCTGATTGAGTTAAGGTTCTTGTATCAAAAAAGTTAACATTATCGGTTGAAACTTCAAATCCGGTCGGGGCTGTAATTACAATATTTGCAGTTAATGAAACACCTGATACCAGAAAAGTTTGACTGTTGGAAACTGTCAAATTACATGCACTAAAGGTTGATAAACTTGCAGCAGATGACGTAATAACCGGAACCGATGGCGGATCAAATCTAAAAACTTGATTGCTTGCTGGTTTGGCGTTAATAGTAGTAGTAAATGTTGTTGAACTAGCACTTGGAGATGATCCGGAACCATTTAATGTTAAATAAGTGTCGTTAGCATCATAAATTCCTATTGTGGCACTAGGGTTATTAACTGGATCAGAACTTTGTTGGTATCGATATTCTATTCTATTAGAGGTTTCATATAACCAAACTTGAAATTTGATTGCATCAGCACCGGAATCATAATTCCACTCATTTCCTCTAAATTCAATTTTCATGATTCGGCTTGGAGAAGTGCCTTCTAATCGGTATCTAACTCGAGTTGTGCTTTGCAAATCATCCCATAGAGGCATTAATATAGGTTTGCTTGTGCCCGCATTTGCTATTGTATTATCAAAAAAAGCATCAGTTGAAGAAACATTGAACGTAATAAAACCATTACTACTCACTTTAAACTGCGTGTAATTTGTTCCTGCAAAATTAAAGGTAAATCCAATACTTACCGCATTAGACAAATCATCATCTGAAGAATTGTTTAATCCTGTAATATTATTGGGGCTTGATAAATTGGAATAAGTTGCAGTTGTTGCGGTAAAAGTGTAAGATGAAGCACTTTGAGCAAGAACTCCGTTTCCAGACACTACAAAAAGTAATGCAAGAAGTAAAAATTTGTTCATAAAGATTTTTTAGTTGAATTAAGCGACCGAAAGTAGTTTCGATAACTCAAATAAAAAAAAAATATCGTCAAACAGACAAAACAACCGACAAATGTTAAAAAAATCAAAAATAAAAAAGAATTTATGTTAAATTAACTAAGGAAAACACTACAATAGTAAAAAGTGGAAAACAAAAAAACCTCCGAAATTCGGAGGTTTAAATGAGAAAGTAGGTTGTACTACTTTATTATTTTCTTTGTTGTACTAATTCCATTATCAGCAAATACTTTTACCAATAAAACGCCATTGCTAATTTGTTCTAGTGACGCAGAATAAGAAGTTGAATTAATATCTTTAACATCCAAAACAAGTCTGCCTTGCACATCAAACACTTGAATTCCTTTGATGATAGAAGAACCGCTTTGAACATTCAAATTATTATCTTTTGCAAAAACAATGGTTTGATTGGCAAATTCAGGAATTGTTACTCCTAATGTTGATTGATAAACCACTTCAAAACGATCGGCAAAAACACCTGAATCAGAAGTAAATTGATAGGCAGAGTTTCTTAAATCGTGTTCGATATTCAAAAGATTATCTTTCAAAAAGATAGTTTGAGCTTCATTTGTAAACAAACCGTCAACGTCATTAATAGCAATAGTATACGAGCCGGCTGCGTTTGTTTTAAAACGCAAAGGCACTACATCAATAGCTTCAAAAGATGCACGGTGCTGAACAGCTAATTCAGTATTGGCTACAAATGAATTTAAGGCAACTGCATTATCATTAATATAAGCAGCATCAGAAGCATCTATATCATTACTTGCTGTGGCGTTATAACCAATGGCCATTTGACCTACCACAGCATTGTTGGTAGATACATTTAACCAAATTCTTGAATTTCCTTCCGATTGAGTTGCGTTTGCATTTCTGTAGAAATCACCATTATCGGCTTGACGTTGTGTGTTGGTAAAAGTTAAATCAGCTCCACTTACAGCGGCTACAATAAAACCTTGACCAGGCTGAATGTTATTATATTCATGCGGTCCATCACTAAATGTTCCACCCGAATAAGTAATATAAGCACTTCCGGTAGCTCCATTTGTTTTTCTCCAGAAATATAAATTTCCACCAATCACACCGGTATTTTCTGAAAGTAACGTACTAATACTGATTGGTGACGGATAAGGATTTCCTACTAAATTGAAACCTTGACCAGCGGCAGATAAACCAACTGTTACATCGCCGCTATTTGGCAAACCAATAAATTGACCTGACCATGACGTTGCTGAAGTAGGGTGATTATCTGGTGTACGAATAAGGTATCCTTGACCTACTGCAAAATTATTCGTGTTTGCAATGGTAGCATACACATCTGTAGCAGTGTTATATGTATAAAAACGATTAGTCATTGTGAAAGGTGAAAACCCTCCTAAATTTTGAGCAGCAACCGGAGAAGACCACATGGTATAATCAAGACGCATTAAATCTTGCGAATTTCTCAACACGGTAATATTACCCGAATTGGTATTGGTTGTTCCTTCTTGAATTAAACTACCATCACTATTAATAACTACTGCAGCAGCAGTTAATTCATTGTTTAATTCATTAGCTACAGTTACACTTGTACCGGCACCGATTGTTAATGAACCTCCTGTAGAAACAGTTAAGTTTTTTGCTGTAAAACCGGCGTTTGCTGTTGTGTTATAAGGACCTACAAGTATTGCATCGATTGTTTCATCCGGACCGGCGATGTTTGACCATGCTGTACCGCTCCAGGTAACAACTGATGGTTTAGTTTCTACTTCAATTTCATTTGAGTTAACCGTTTCTACTGAACCATTTATAGCACGAACCACATAATAATAAGTAGTTTGTGAATCCAATCCTGTTACGGGAAGTGTTGTATTTGATGTTGTGAAAGGTGAACCTGACACCGGAGTAATAACTTCAGAGCCAACTACCACATTTATATCATCAATAAAGAATCTAGCATTACTTGCTTGAAATGCTCTAAATGTAAGTTGTGTTAATACAGTAGCACCTGTAATAGTGACATTATAATTTGAAAAAGCTCCTTTTACCATCTCTACAGAAGAAACACTTAAAGTTCCACCACCTGTTATTTCTAACAACAAAGTAGTTTGTTCTGAACCACCATCCCAAGCTCCTGCTCTAAAAGTAACAACAGCATCTCCCGCTTCTCCAAATACAGGAGTTGTTATTGATCCCTGTGTACTTCCTGCTCCCATTTTAGCACAATTATCTCCTTTATAACCTGCAATATCTGTCCAATTAGATATATCAAATGTGATTGATGCAATTGAGCCATTCCATCCACCGGAATTTCCTCCTGTGCCATTAGCGGTTGAATAATCTGCCCAAGTAAATGTTTGATCAATTACCTCTACAGACCCACCAACTTTAGTATAAACGTCCACTTCATAACTACTTGCACCCGCAACTGCATCCCAATTGGCATTAAATTGCGTTTGTGTAATATCAGTAGCATCATTTGCTATAGGTGTTCCCAAACCTTCAATTGTTAAAACACCATTATCATCATTCCAATTGCCATTTGTTCCTCCATAAACATAGGTAGAACTTCCTGTTTTTAGAAATCGTGAAGCATAATAATAAGTTCCTGGAGTTAACCCAGTTGCGATATTAGCTACATATTCATCATTGTTTCCAACTTGCACATTAAATGCTGCTGAAACCCAAGTCCAATCATTTCCATTAGGGTTAGAATCCGATGAACTATATCCAATCCATGCTGAAATTCCTGCTCCTTGTCCGGCAGCTTCTGTAACACCAAGCTCATAAACTTGAGCATATACATCAAAGTTCGTTGTTCCTTCTGTTATCGTTCCTGACGTTGGAGATTGAATATTAGCAAAATCAACTACATCGGCATTAATATTTAAGGTAACATTATCATTATTCCAAACACCTCCTGAACCTGCATAAACATAAGGTCCGGTTCCAATTTGAAAACGACCCGCATAATAATAAGTTCCAATTGCTAAACCACTTAAGGTAGCTACATATTCATCATCATTGCCAATTTCTACATTAAAAGTGGCAGGCACCCATGTCCATCCAGCATTAGAAGGATCATCATTCGTTGAACTATATCCAACCCAACCAAAAAGGTTACTTTGCTCACCTGACAAAGTGGTTAATCCTGGTTCGTAAGCTTTAATATAAACCGTTAAACTTCCACCTTCTAAAACGTTTTGTGTAGTAGTTGGAGATTGTATAACTGCATAATCAACAGTTTGAGCAGCTAATGTTGTTTCTGAAGCCGGAGAACCAAAACCCGTTTCAACAGCAGCACCGTTTCTGGCTTTAGCACTAAAAGTGTAGCTTGTAGAAAAATTTAAACCGGTTACAGTAGTTGTAGCCCACACCGAAGCAGTTTGCCAAACAGCAGTTGCTCCAAGAGAACCATTTGCTTGCACATATTGTCCGCCTGTTTCTTGAATAGCATATTCGGTTACAGAAGGATTTGAATTTTCAGTAGTAGCATTTACGGTTACATCCAAAGTAGTTTGCATTGGATTTGATACAGCCAAAACACCAGGTGTTGCCGCTAATGTATAAAAAGTTAAATCATTACCATTGTAAGCTGTTAAACTTTCTGTTCCAACAGCTCTGTAATGATATTGTGTATTTAAAGCTAATGAACCAATGGTAGCCGAAATTGAAGTGGCTGTTGTTCCTGTTGCTGTTGAAGGTGTTGCCGTAGCCGAAAATCCATAAGCAACTGTAGTTCCATATTCAAAACTGGCATCGGTGGTTGTACCGTTTGCGTTGATTGAACCATTTAAATCGGCACCTGTTGTGCTAATTTCTGTGGCTGCTGTGGTGGTTACGGTTGGACCGGATGGAGTAGTAAATGAAGTTACAGATAAATTTACATCATCAATTCGCCAATTTGCTGTATTAACTCCTGGTGACCCAGTTCCTCCGGAGCCATAAATTCTTAATGTTACAGAACTATCGGAGACACCAATTAAATTAGTTCCAGTAAAAGTAACATTTGTTAATGCCCAAGCACTGTTTGCCGAAACCGAAGCACTACCAATTGCTGTTGTATATCCATCAATACTAGAATAAAAAGTTAGAACTGTAGGTCCAGTTCCAGTACCCCTAGACCCAAGTGAAATTGAATTTAGTTGAATTTTATAATTTGTTGATGGCGTAACAACTAAAGAGAAATAAGTACTAGAACTAGTTGATAAAGCTCCTATTTTACAGGCTGCTCCAAAATTAGAAGTTCCAGATGCTCCAGCATAACCTGAGGAAGCGGTGGCTGTTGTTATTAAAGTAGTCGTTCCATTATTATTACCTTGAGTTGAATTAAAGGATGCAGATGTAATGTTTGGATTTATACCTGAATTAGAAGTGGTTGAAGAACCATTCCAAACATAAACTGTTTGTGCATTTGCACAAAAGCCAATACACACAAAGGTAATAAACAAAACTCTTGATAAAGTCTTAAGTAAAGATAAATTCATATAAAAAATTTTAGTTTTTGGACACTTCAAGAATGTGGCATCTTTGAAGCGAGGGCAAATATAACGTTAAAATGTTACACTTAATCGATTAACTAAAATTTTGCGTTACGAAATGATTATTTATTTGTATGTAAAAAATCATAAAAACAAAAACCTCCTGAATTTACAGAAGGTTTTAGTCTTTAAGTTATTTTTAGTAAATTACTTTTTTTGTTAAATTAATTCCTTTTTGCGTAATTACTTGTAGTAAAAGTACTTGTGTTTGCGTTGTCCCTAAAGGAATAACTACATTGGTAGAAGAATTGTTTTGAGAAGAAGCAATTAATCTTCCGCTTAAATCGAATACATTAACTGTTGCAATTTCTTCTTGTGCAGAACGTACGGTTAAACCATTATTTTCTTTTAAAACGATAAAACTATTTGCATTAACCAACGCTTCATCTACAGACAAAGCTTCTTGATACACTAACTCAAAACGTTCAG
Source organism: Flavobacterium azooxidireducens (assembly GCF_023195775.1). NCBI lineage: Bacteria > Pseudomonadati > Bacteroidota > Flavobacteriia > Flavobacteriales > Flavobacteriaceae > Flavobacterium > Flavobacterium azooxidireducens. The sequence continues at coordinate 2,289,008 of NZ_CP096205.1, read as the reverse complement.
AGAATGTGCCTGCTTCACTCACAAACTCATACGGTGCAGTAGTGATGTTATGCCAAATTCCTAATGCATTATCTTTGATAAAGATTTCAGAATTATCAGTAAAAACTCCATCTTTTTGATTCAACACAATAGAGAAAGTTCCGGCGGTGGTGGTTTTAAAACCTAAACTAACTACATCTGTATTTTCAAATGGTAACGCTCTTGCTTGAATAACAAATGGCTCTTGGTTTAAGATAGTAAAAAATGCATTCGGACTATCATTGAGATAACGACCATCTAAAGTGGCATCAAAATCGTTGGTTGCTTCCGAACGGTAATTCACTAACACTTGGCTGTAAAATCCATTAGCACCGGTTACTGTTAATCGAATACGGTTGTTTTCAATTTCGGAAGAATTTCTTAAAAATTGGTTATTATTATCGGCAATTCGCATCGTATTATCAAAATTAATTGAAGTGGAAGTTGACTTCACAATAAATCCTTGACCCACTTGAATTACGCCATTAGGAACTAATCCTAACGGGTCACCCTCACTTGCTTCGGGACCTGTTTCTCCGGCTAACGTGAAAGTTGCATACGAAGAGGTTGTGGCATTATTGGTTTTTCTCCAAAAATAAATAGCTTCAGTCAAACTATTTGTATTAATAAAATCTTCTGCATCAATCGTTGATGGATATGGATTTCCCACTGCATTATACGTGTCATTTGCAACAGTTACAGTTACATCGCCATTGTTTGGAACACCATTAAATTCTCCATTCCAAACAGTTGGAGTAGCCGGATGATCATCGGGCATACGAATTAAATAACCTGTTCCAACTTCAAAATCATTGGTTGAAGGAGCGATAGTATTATATTGATTTGTTGAAGGATTATAAACATAAAATCGATTCGTAAAAGTGTTTGGCGAAAAATCCAACAAATTTTGATTTGCTACCGGAGACGACCATAACGTATAATCTAATCGCATTATCGAAGCAGAATTTCTTTTTACAGAAATCGCTCCCGAATTAGTATTTATAGTTCCTTCTTGAATTAAATTGGCGTTGTTTTCTATAGTTACATTATCATTCGCAATTAAATCTTCTACAACGGTTAGATTTTGTCCTGAATTTACAGTTAATTGACAACCGCTGCTCACTGTCAAATCTTTTGTAATAGTTGTATCGTTTGCTAATGTTTTTAATCCACTTCCTGAAAGTACTAAATTGGCATAAGAATGAGTTGTTATGTTTTGATTGCCCAATGCATTGTAATCAATAATTGAATTTGCTCCTAAAGTTAGATTCAAATTGTTACTACGAATTGTAAAATCATTGGTTCCAAATAAACCATTTGAACGCGTTGTTCTTAAAGTTCCATTCACGGTAAAACTTCCTGTTCCGCTATTAGAACTCATTTGCACCGTGTTAGCAATTAAAATTGCACTGTTGTTTATAGTAAAATTTCTAAAATCAATAAAATTTCCGGAAGAAAACAATTCTACTGCCCCTGACACAACTAAACTCATTGTATTTCCGCTAAACTCACCAAACATTGTTCCTCCACTATTTCTGATAGAACCATTGCTTCCACTCATAGTTATTGTTCTATTACCTCCAGTTGCCCGAAAACGTGAAAAAGGAGAAGCAATATCTAAACGGTTTCCAATCTCAACGTTTCGCTCTATTAGTAAATCTTCTGTGCCAGATGGAGCATTGATTGTCATATCCCAAACCGTTGCAGGTTGACTTGCACTAAACGTGTAAGCAGCTCTTGTTTCAAACGAAATTTGATTTGCACCAAACGGATTTGTTGTTCCTGAATTTGTTGTATTAACAATTGAATAATAACCATGAAATCTCGGACTAGCTACTGTACCACTTGGGTTAAGAGCAGCATCAGGCACTTGATGATAGATAAAAGCCGTTCCTGAACCTGGACGACTATTACAATAGCCAAGCCAATTTAATGCTGAAGGTCTTCCTGAACCAGTTAACGCAGACCAAGGAATTCTACATTCTTTGTTTCCACCGGCGTTAGTTCTTTCTGAAACTCCCACAGCAACCGCTGTATTCCAACCACCGGATCCATTAGCGGTTTGATATTGTAAATAGGAATCTTCCCAATAGATATTAAAATCTGCTCTAAAAGGAAGTATAGGTGTAATTCCCCAATGCGTTATTCCTGCTAAATTTCCGTTAGAATTATTACCGCCGGAAACTGGAACAATTGGATTAACATCTAAATAAATAACAACAGGTTCATTTCCGGTAGTTGATTTGCGGAGATACAAATAGGTATCATCCCAGCCCATAGCCCAACCATTAGTGCCGATTCCGTAGCCTGAATCAATTGTACCATCTATAGAAGGCGGTGAAGAAAAAAACTGTCCATAAGATAAAATAGAAGACAAGGTAATTACTAACGAGTAAAGTTTTAATCGCATGTTAAGTAGTTTTTGGTTAATTTGTTTGTGTGGTATTAAATTTGGAAATAAACTTTTATAAAAATATAAAAAAATAATTCATTAACAAAAAATTAACGTCAACTACAACGTTTTCGTGTTAACAAATCATCATTTTGTAACTATTTTTATTATAAATAAATAATAAGTTTAATAAATTAACTTTTAGACTAAAAACAATAACTATCAGCTTACTTAGCTCAAAGAGTAAAAAAAAACGTCCGAAAATTATTTCGGACGTTAGAATATCAAAACTTAAAAAGCTTTATTTTTGTTTGAAAGCGTTCTTTCCGGGAAAATAAGCCACTTCACCTAATTCTTCTTCGATGCGAAGTAATTGATTGTATTTTGCCATACGATCTGAACGCGAAGCAGATCCGGTTTTAATTTGACCACAGTTTAAAGCCACGGCTAAATCAGCAATCGTGTTATCTTCTGTTTCTCCCGAACGGTGTGACATTACAGATGTATAACCTGCATTGTGAGCCATATTTACCGCTGCTATTGTTTCAGTTAATGTTCCAATTTGGTTTACTTTTACTAAAATTGAATTGGCAATTCCTTTTTGAATTCCGGTGGATAAACGTTGTACATTGGTTACAAATAAATCGTCACCTACTAATTGTACTTTATCTCCAATTAAATCAGTTAAATATTTCCATCCGTCCCAATCGTTTTCGTCCATTCCGTCTTCGATGGAGATGATTGGGTATTTTGAAGCTAATTCAGCTAAATATTCTGCTTGTTCTGCAGAAGTTCTGATTTTTCCTGTTTCACCTTCAAATTTTTTGTAATCGTAATTTCCGTTTACATAAAATTCGGCTGCAGCACAATCTAATGCAATCATAATATCTTCACCAAATGTATAACCTGCATTTTCAACAGCCAATTTGATAGAATCTAACGCATCCTCTGTTCCGCCCGGTAAGTTAGGTGCAAAACCACCTTCGTCGCCTACTGCTGTTGACAAATGACGGTCGTGTAATACTTTTTTAAGGTTATGAAAAATCTCCGTTCCCATTTGCATTGCGTGAGTGAAACTGGTAGCTTTTACAGGCATTATCATGAATTCCTGAAATGCAATCGGAGCATCAGAATGTGAACCACCGTTGATGATGTTCATCATTGGAACCGGCAACGTGTTAGCAGAAACACCACCCACATAGCGATATAAAGGCATTCCTAATTCGTTAGCAGCAGCTTTTGCTACTGCTAATGAAACGCCTAAAATTGCATTAGCTCCTAAATTTGATTTATTTGGTGTACCATCCAATTCAATCATCGTTTTGTCGATTTGATTTTGTTCAAAAACGGACATTCCAACAATTTCTTCTGCGATGGTTGTATTTACGTTATCTACCGCTTTCAATACACCTTTTCCCATGTATGATTTTCCACCGTCACGTAGCTCTACTGCTTCGTGTTCTCCGGTTGAAGCTCCTGATGGAACGGCTGCTCTTCCTAAAATTCCGTTTTCTGTAATGACATCCACTTCTACAGTTGGATTTCCACGCGAATCTAAAATTTGTCTTGCGTGAACTTTAATTATAATGCTCATATATTTTATTGTGTTGTTAATTTTACTGATACAAATGTAGTTAATTTGAATTTAAAAAAAAAGAAGTTAGAAAACTAGAGATGTCTAACAGTGAGTTAAATTATTTGCAACCTCATTCTTTCGTTGTATCTTAAGATTAACTAAAGTTAAATTAGTACATCCAGTATCCAATAATGAACATTTTTAAAAAAGTTATACACTATTTGGGTATTTTTTTATAAAATTATAAACTATTTCTTACCTCTTCATCGTCAGCCTCTTGAGTCGCTATTTCGCAATTAACAATCAACTCTTTAAGCACATTTTTCTTTTTAATATGTAACGCAATAAAACTTAATACAAAACCAATTACTGCGATTATTATCATGTTTAATATGTATGGATAAGTTAAATCGAAACTACCATTTTCAATTATTAAAATTCTAAATGCAGGCAAAAAATGAGTTAACGGAATAACCTGTGCAATTGCTTGGATAAATGTTGGCATTTGACTTAATGGCCATGTAAAGCCCGAAATCATAAAACTTGGTGTTGCTACTACCATTAAAACTTCAGTTGCTTTTAATTGGTTTGGTATTAAAATACTAACTAAAATACCTACAAAACTAACCGACATAACAAAAATACCTGCTACAAAAGTTAACGCACCTAAATTCTCGAAAAACGGAATTCTAAACCAAAACGTAAACATCCAATACATTAACCAAACAGCAAAACTCATGATTAAATATGGCAAAACTTTTACCATTATTAATGAAAATGTTGAATTTGTTTGCAGTACTAAACTTTTAAAACTACCCGATTCAAACTCTGAAGCAAATGATAAAGCTAAACCTAAAAGTAAAACTTGTTGTAAAACTGTAGCTAAAACACCGGGCCATAAAAAATACATATAGTTTGTAGCTCGATTATTTTTTTTTATAAAAGTAGTTTTAAAAGGTTCGTACTGGCTCATTAATAAATTTTCGGGTGTACCCTGTTTACGTAAGGTTTCTAATTGCACTCCTGCTTTTAAAGTTCCTAGAACAAGCTGCAAAGCTCCAGATGCATAGTTAGCTGTCAATACATTAGAGGCATTAACAATTGTTGTAACTTCGGGATATTGCTTTGTTAACACATCTTTCTCAAAACCATTTGGAATAATCACTACGCAAGCTGCTGTTTTTTCAATCATCAATCTATCTATATTGTCCGTATTAAATTGTACAGTTGCAATATTCAGTACTTCGTTATCTTGTATCATATCAATTGTTTTAGCACTCATTGATGATCGATCTTGATCAACCACAATAATTGGTAAATCGGTAACTTTGCCTTTACTATAAACATAGCCAATTAAAATACCATAAAGCAACGGAGCTCCGAAAAATAATAATCTTAAAATTTTATTGTTCCAAAAAAGTTTAAACTCACGTTTTAATAAATTTAAAAAAACTTTCATAGCTATTTTTTTATAGTTACCATACTTTTTGATAATATCTCGTTAGCATCGGCAATATTTGCAGGACGAACAATCATTTCGTATAAGGGATCTTGAACATCATAATCAGGATAAGCAGTTGCAATATTTGCATAAACGCCAATTTGTTTGATGTTTTGAATCTTTCCTTTAATTTCTTTATTTAGGTAAGGTGCGTTTACAGAAATTTCATTTCCTATTTGATAGTTTTTAAGCTGACTTTCGGCAATAGTAAATCTAAAAAACGTTGTTTCTTTTAATGTACCTTTAAACAAAGTGTAACCTGGCAGTGCTAATTCGCCTAACTTTAACGTAATTAAATCAACTTGCATATCTTGTGGTGCAATAATATATCTTTCGTTTTCGGCAATTTCAACCTCTTGTAATGCTCCTAAAGCACGATCTTGCTGACCTAAAGCCATTATTTGTTGCTCAATTCGTACCCCGTTTTTAACATCTGCAATTTCTGCATCAACAGCTGTTAATTGTGCTTTTGCTCCTTGATATTTAGCAAAAACTTCATCGTACTGTTGTTGAGGAATTAGAGAATCTTTCACCATTACTTCTAACCTTTGTAACGATTTTTTTGCAAATTGATATTGCTCTGTCAATGCTGATTTTTTTGCATTTAATTGTTGTAGCTGATTTTTAGTTGCACCATGAACCGACATATCATATTGTGCTTCAGCTGATTTTACGGCTCCTTGAGCCTGTGCTCTTTTAGCCTCGACTTCTGGAATATTCAAGATTGCCAAGGTATCTCCTTTTTTAACATAATCACCTTCTTGTACTAAAATTTTTTCAATTCTTCCGGCTATTTTTCCAACAACTGCAATTTCTTCTCTATCTACTTTACCTTGTATAATATTTGTCATTTCTGCTTTATTACTACAAGCTGTAATACTCAATAAAACCCCTGTTAATAAAAATATTTTTTTCATAATTATTTTGAAATTATATATGTTGATAATGACCCTGCTGATTGAAACGTTTCAATTGCAATTTGTCTTTGTTTTATGATTGTTTCGATTTTGTTTAGTGCTTCTTTATAGACATCATTTTCTGCCGAAATACGTTCGGTTACCCCAATTAAACCAGCTTTATATTGTTTTTCGGCTAAACTATTATTGTTTTTAGCTATAACTTCACGCTGTTTTGCTATATCAATTTGTAGTAAAGCTGTTTCGTAGTCAAGCTTGTTTTTTTGCAATTGTAACGCTGTTTTTTCTTTAGCATCATTTAGATTATTTTGCATTTGTTTATCACTGATGGTTGCTTCTTCTATTTTATGTATACGCTCAAACCCCGAAAACAACTCCCATTTCATGGCTACACCAACCATCCACGTAGGATTTAACGTTAAATGATTTACTTTTAAATCAATGTGTTTTTGAGTAATGGGTGTATTTGTACTAAATTCGGTATTAAATAATGAAGTATAACTGTAACCCCCAAATGCACCTAATGTAGGTAATAACGAACCTTTTTCTTTTTTAATTACAAATTCAGTTGCTTGATGATAAGCTTCTAAAGCTTTTATTTCTTTTCGATTTTCGTTAGATAAATCTTCTAATATAACTATTGATGACACATTATGTTTAGCACTTACTATTTCATCAATTGATAATCCAGTAGCTTGATTTATTTTTAATGTTAGTAATTGTTTTTTATGCTCTACCTCAATACGTTTAGTTTCTAATTCAAGTATAGCAAGTTTAATTTTATCACGATCATACGGAATTGCTAAACCAAGTGAAATAGCTTTTTCTACTCTTTCAGATTCTTTTTTTAATCGTTTTTCACTTTCATCTATAAGTTTTTCAGCAGCATTTAATAACTGTAACTGATCATAACTTAAAATAATATCTTTAATAACTTCATCGGACTTAACATCAATCATCAATGCATTTCCTTTATTTTTGTATGCTAAAGCTTTTGCACCATTATAAATTTGACCACCACTAAAGAGTACAGCTTTAGCCACTACACCTCCATTAAAAGCCTGCCCTTTTGTACTAAAATCAGTTGAGCCTTGAAACAAATTAAATCCAGCAATTGGCAAACTTATAGTTGGTATATCTAAATTACCATTACTGTTTATATATCCATATAATGCATTAGCTTCAACTTTTGGAATGTATTTACTTAAAATGCTTTTACGTTCTATATCCAATTTCTTAACATCTAATCTTTGGTTTTCTAACTCCACATCTTTGTGTAACGCTAAATTTACAGCCTTGTAAACATCATCACTTAAATAAATTTGCGATGATGCAGAAACGGAAAGTAATCCCAAACAAACCATTAACCATTTTTTCATTTTACAAAAACTTTAATATTATCATAAACAATTTGAAATGCAACACGTACGGCAACAATTTGGTCGTTCGTTAAATCTTTAGTCGCTTTATTTATAGTATCGTCCACAACTTCCATAACTTCTTTCTCAATATTTTTACCTTTTTCGGTCAAGAAAATCAAATTAAGTCGGCGATCGTTTTCGTCATTCTTTCTTAAAACATATCCTTCTTTAACCAAATTATCAATTAATCTGGTTACGCTCGGTTTATCTCTATTTGTATCATCGGCAATTACTTGCTGTGCACATCCATCATTTTTCCATAAAACCGCTAAAACCGACCATTGCTCACGAGTTAAACTCAACCCTTTTTTCTTAAATTGTTGTGATAAGAATTTATTTAACAATAAAGATAGCCTACCCGATAACAAATTGTACTTATTTTCACTTGTAACCAATTCTAAATTTTTCATAATTACACTATAGTTGTTTAAACAACTACAAAGTTACAAAAACAATAGTTAACTAAACAACTATTTTTAGATAAAAATAAATATAACCAAAATAGTGTCTAAAATTTTGGGATCAGTCAAGTAGTCAAGAGTTTTTTTGTATGAAAATCACTATTTATTGTTTACCATATGTGCTACAAATTGGTCAAATAAATAGCTTGAATCATGAGGCCCTGGACTAGCCTCTGGATGGTATTGCACTGAGAAACAATTCTTCGATTTCATTCGCATTCCGGCTACGGTTCCGTCGTTCAGGTGTTCGTGAGTGATTTCTAAATCGGGATGTTTTTCAAGTTCTTCGCGAACAACTGCGAATCCGTGGTTTTGAGAAGTAATTTCTCCTTTTCCGGTGATTAGATTTTTTACGGGATGATTGATTCCGCGATGTCCGTTGAACATTTTATAGGTTGAAATGCCGTTGGCCAAACCAATGATTTGATGACCAAGACAGATTCCGAATAAAGGTTTATTTTCGGCTATGATTTGTTTTGCCACTTCGATTACGCCGGTCAATGGTTCCGGATCGCCGGGACCGTTGGACAAAAAGTAACCATCAGGATTGAAACTTTGTAAATCGGCATACGATGCGTTGTATGGAAATACTTTGATGTAACAATCTCTTTTGGCTAAATTGCGAAGGATGTTGGTTTTAATACCTAAATCTAACGCAGAAATTTTATAAGTTGCCTTTTCGTCTCCGAAGAAATAAGGTTCTTTAGTTGAAACGGTGGATGCCAATTCCAAGCCTTTCATATCGGGAACGTTGGCTAATTGTGTTTTTAAATCTTCGATGAAAGTTCCGTCGGTGCAGATTACAGCATTTTGTGCTCCGTGGTCACGGATGTAGCTTACCAAAGCTCTTGTGTCAACATCAGAAATGGCGATTAGGTTTTGTTTTTCGAAATAGTCGTATAAACTTCCGGCAGCATCGGGTCGGGAATAGTTGAAGCTGAAATTCTTGCAAACTAATCCGGAGATTTTGATAGAATCGGATTCTACTTCTTGGTCGTTTACGCCATAATTTCCAATGTGTGCATTGGTGGCCACCATAATTTGACCGAAATAAGACGGATCGGTAAAGATTTCCTGATAGCCTGTCATTCCGGTGTTGAAGCAGACTTCGCCGAAGGTTTTTCCGCTTATTCCGATTGATTTTCCGTGAAAAATGGTGCCATCTGCTAGTAAAAGAATGGCGGGTTGTCGTGTGGTGTAGTTCATTGTTGTGTGTTGTTTTGCAAATTTAGTTTAATTTCTGAATTTGGGAAAGTTTTTTTTCCTCCCCCCGACCCCCTCCGAAGGAGGGGGAGACGAGATGGATAATTGTGTCTTTAAATTTTTTTTAGTATTTGAACTTTTTATGGTTTTTATCCTCCCCCCGACCCCTCCGAGAGAGGGGGAGACGAGATGGATAATTGGTGGTCTATAATTTTTATTGCTCAGTTTTTATGGTTTACTTTTTAGCCCCGATTGTAGTGGAAATCTTTTTGTTGGCGAGCTTTGCTCGTGAACAAAAAATTGGAACGGAAAGCGGGAAAATGGTTTCCTGAAAAAGCCCAAGCCAATCGCTTCTGAAAAAATCAAAAAAAAAGGACAAACTCGAAAGTTTATCCTTTATTTTTATTGAATGAATGGTTTCATTATTCAGCAGCTTCGGTTGTTGGAGTTGAATCAGCAGCTGGAGCTTCCGGTGCTTTTGCTTCTGGAGCAGCGGCTTCGGTTTTCTTAGCTTTTCCACCACGACGGCTTTTTGCTTTTTTCTCTTCTTTTTTACCTCCGTTGTATAGTTCGTTGAAATCTACTAGTTCGATCATCGCCATATCAGCGTTATCTCCCAAACGATTTCCTAACTTGATGATACGTGTGTAACCACCTGGACGGTCGCCCACTTTTGCTGCTACTTCTCTAAAAAGTTCGGTAACACCATATTTGTTTCTCAAGTAAGCAAATACGATACGTCTGTTGTGCGTAGTATCTTCTTTTGATTTTGTGATCAATGGCTCAACGAATTGTTTCAAAGCTTTTGCTTTAGCAACTGTTGTATTGATTCTTTTGTGCTCAATTAATGAACAAGCCATGTTAGCCAACATTAATCTTCTGTGACCTTGTTGTCTGCTTAAATGGTTGAATTTTTTTCCGTGTCTCATGACGTGTTTTTTAAAACTTCATCTTGCATCTATCCGCTTTGGAGAGCAAAATATGAAGTAATTTATTCTTTATCTAGTTTATATTTTGACAAATCCATTCCGAAATGTAAGTTTTTAATTGCTACAAGCTCATCAAGCTCGGTCAATGATTTCTTACCGAAGTTACGGAATTTCATCAAGTCGTTTTTATTGAATGATACTAAGTCACCTAATGTATCAACTTCTGCCGCTTTCAAACAATTTAGTGCTCTTACAGAAAGATCCATATCAACAAGCTTAGTTTTAAGCAATTGTCTCATGTGCAATGATTCCTCATCGTATGATTCTGTTTGTGCAATTTCGTCAGCTTCAAGTGTAATTCTTTCGTCTGAGAACAACATAAAGTGGTGAATTAAAACTTTAGCGGCTTCTGTTAAAGCATCTTTTGGATTGATTGAACCATCGGTTTTGATTTCGAAAACCAATTTTTCATAATCTGTTTTTTGCTCAACACGGAAGTTTTCGATTGCATATTTTACATTCTTGATAGGTGTAAAAATAGAATCAGTGAAAATTGTTCCGATTGCTGCGTTTTGTTTTTTGTTTTCTTCTGCAGGAACGTATCCTCTACCTTTTTCGATAGTTAACTCCATATTGATGTTAACTTTAGAATCTAGGTTACAGATTACTAGTTCAGGGTTTAACACTTGAAAACCTGAAATAAATTTTTGAAAATCACCAGCAGTAATTTGTTCTTTTCCGGAAAGAGAGATGGTAACGGTTTCATTGTCAACATCTTCGATTTGACGTTTGAAACGAACTTGTTTTAAGTTCAAAATAATTTCGGTTACATCTTCTACTACACCGGAGATGGTAGAAAACTCGTGATCTACACCTTCAATACGAACAGATGTAATAGCATATCCTTCAAGAGCGGAAAGCAAAACTCTTCTAAGTGCGTTACCAACGGTCAATCCGTAACCAGGTTCTAAAGGTCTGAATTCAAACTTACCTTCAAAATCGGTTGAATCGATCATGATAACTTTATCGGGCTTCTGAAAATTAAATATTGCCATAATTACGACTTCTGTCAATTATTATTTGTTGTATAACTCAACGATTAGTTGTTCTTTGATGTTTTCCGGGATTTGTAAACGTTGTGGAACAGTTACAAATGTACCTTCTTTGGTATCATTGTTCCAAGTAATCCACTCGTAAACTTTGCTAGCATTAGCTAACGAATTGTTGATAGCTTCTACTGATTTAGATTTTTCACGAACAGCAACTTTATCGCCTGGTTTTAGGTGGTATGAAGGAACGTTCACGATTTCACCGTTTACAGTGATGTGTCTGTGTCCAACGATTTGACGAGCTGCTCTTCTTGATGGAGCTACACCCATTCTGTAAACCACGTTGTCTAAACGAGCTTCGCAAAGTTGTAAAAGGATTTCACCTGTTACACCTTTAGATGCTGCTGCTTTTTCAAATAAGTTTCTGAATTGTTTTTCAAGAATTCCGTAAGTGTACTTCGCTTTTTGCTTTTCCATTAACTGAACTGCATATTCAGATTTTTTACCTCTTCTCTTAGCTAAACCATGTTGCCCTGGAGGGTAATTTCTTTTTTCGAAGGCTTTGTCTTCTCCGAATATAGCTTCGCCAAATTTACGAGCTATTTTAGTTTTTGGACCAGTATATCTTGCCATTTTAAATTGTTTTAAGGTAGTGATTATGAATTCAGGTCAAATCCTTCGATAATCGATCTCTACCTTGTGTTATACTTAATAAAAATTATAAAGAACTGAAATAAATCAGTTAATCATTAAACTCTTCTTCTTTTTGGAGGTCTACATCCGTTGTGTGGCATTGGAGTTACGTCGATAATTTCTGTAACTTCGATTCCACCGTTATGGATAGAACGGATAGCAGACTCACGTCCGTTTCCTGGTCCTTTCACATACACTTTCACTTTCTTTAAACCTGCCTCAAGTGCTACTTTTGAACAATCTTCTGCAGCCATTTGAGCGGCATAAGGAGTGTTCTTTTTAGATCCTCTAAAACCCATTTTACCGGCAGAAGACCAAGAAATTACTTCACCTTTTTTGTTGGTAAGTGAAATAATAATGTTGTTAAAAGTTGCATTAATATGAGCTTCACCCGTTGATTCAACGATAACTTTACGTTTTTTTGCTGTTGCTTTAGCCATATTACTTATTATTTAGTTGCTTTTTTCTTGTTAGCAACAGTTTTTCGTTTACCTTTTCTTGTTCTGGAATTGTTTTTAGTTCTTTGTCCTCTTAATGGAAGACCAGATCTGTGACGGATTCCTCTATAACATCCAATGTCCATAAGACGTTTGATGTGTAGTGATACTTCTGAACGCAATTCACCTTCAATTTTGAAATAAGAAACGGCTTCACGGATTCCTCCGATTTCGTCATCATTCCAATCTTGAACTTTCTTGTCTTGACTAACTTGAGCTTTTTCTAAAATCTCAATAGCTCTGCTTCTTCCGATACCGAAAATATAGGTTAAAGCAATAACTCCTCTTTTGTTTTTAGGTATATCTACCCCTGCGATTCTTGCCATAATTATCCTTGTCTTTGTTTAAATCTAGGATTCTTTTTGTTAATAACGTACAATCTGCCTTTTCTGCGAACGATTACGCATTCGGCACTTCTTTTCTTTACTGATGCTCTTACTTTCATTGTGAAATAGCTTTAATATCTATAAGTAATTCTTGCTTTTGTCAGGTCGTAAGGGCTCATTTCCAATTTCACTTTATCACCAGGTAATAATTTGATGTAATGCATACGCATTTTACCGGAAATATGAGCAATCACTACGTGACCATTTTCTAATTCTACACGGAACATTGCATTTGATAATGCTTCAATGATTGATCCGTCTTGTTCTATTGCTGATTGTTTTGCCATAAAAATTAAGCTACTGCTTTTCTATTTTTACCTGATTTCATTAAACCATCATAATGTCTATTCAACAAGTATGAATTCACTTGTTGCATAGTATCAATTGCAACTCCAACCATAATTAATAAGGATGTACCTCCAAAAAACATTCCCCAGTTCTGTTGAACTCCCATTAGGTTAACAACTACTGCAGGAAATACTGCAATAAGAGCTAAGAAAATAGAACCCGGTAATGTGATTAAAGACATCACTTTGTCTAAAAAGTCAGATGTTTCCAATCCTGGTCTGATACCCGGTATAAAACCACCACTTCTTTTTAAATCATCAGCCATTTTGTTTGTAGGTACTGTGATTGCTGTATAAAAGTATGTAAATACAATAATTAATAAAGCAAAAACAATGTTGTACCATAAACCGAACATATCACTGAAAGCTCCTGTAACGGATTGAGCTGTTTCAGAATCAGATAAACCGGCTACTGCTGCTGGGATGAACATGATAGCTTGTGCAAAAATGATTGGCATAACTCCTGAAGCATTAAGCTTTAACGGAATAAACTGTCTGTTTGCACCCATCATATCTTGTTCAAAATCACCACCTGCAGTTCTTCTGGCGTATTGTACTGGTATCTTTCTAACTGCCATAACCAATAGGACGCTGGCAACGATGATCAATAACCAAAGTATAATTTCGAAAACTAAAAGTACAGGACCACCTTGATCTTTAGTTACAGTTGAAACGAATTCTTGTATGAATGCTTCCGGTAAACGGGCAATAATACCAACCATAATTAATAAAGAGATTCCATTTCCAATACCTTTATCAGTAATTTTTTCTCCTAACCACATGGCAAAAATTGTACCTGTAACAAGGATAAGAACTGCTGAGAATAAGAACGAGAAGGAATTAAATCCTAATAAAAATGCATCACCAGGTAAAGTTCTGTATAGGTTATAGATATAACCCGGACCTTGTACCAACGTGATTGCAATTGTTAACCAACGTGTAATTTGATTAATTTTCTTTCTTCCACTCTCACCGTCCTTTTGCAGTTTTTGTAAATATGGAACTGCAATTCCCATTAATTGCACCACAATAGATGCAGAAATGTAAGGCATAATTCCCAAAGCAAAAACGGATGCTTGAGAGAATGCCCCACCGGTAAACATATTAAGAATTGATCCAATTCCTTGATCTGTTTGAGCAGACAAACCTTCTAATTTAGTGGCGTCTATACCGGGTAAAGTAACCTGTGCTCCAAAACGGTAAACTAAAAGTAACCCAAGAGTGATAAGAATTCTATTCTTAAGTTCTTCGATCTTCCATACGTTTGCGAGTGTTTCAAAAAATTTCTTCATACAGTCAGTAAATTATAATGTTACAGCTTCTCCACCTGCAGCTTCGATAGCGGCTTTGGCAGTTGCTGTAAATTTGTGAGCGGTTACTTTTAATTTCGCTTTTAATTCACCTCGACCTAATACTTTTACCAATTCGTTTTTAGTAGCCAAACGGTTTTCGATGATTACAGAGAAATCTACTGTATCAGTTACTGTACCATTATCCACTAAAGCTTGTAAAGTATCAAGGTTAATTCCTTGATAATCTACTCTATTGATATTTTTAAATCCGAACTTAGGCACACGTCTTTGAAGTGGCATTTGACCACCTTCAAAACCAATCTTTTTAGAATAACCAGAACGAGATTTTGCTCCTTTGTGACCACGTGACGCAGTACCACCTTTTCCAGAACCTTCTCCTCTACCTAATCTTTTATTTTGATTGTGTGTTGAACCTTCAGCTGGTTGTAAGTTACTTAAATTCATTTTGAATAGTGTTATTTAGTTTCTTCTACAGAAACTAAGTGTTTAACTTTATTTACCATACCAAGGATAGCAGATGAATTTTCATGCTCTACTACTTGTCCTAATCTTTTAAGACCCAAAGAAACCAATGTTCTCTTTTGAGTTAGAGGACAGTTGATTTGACTTTTTACTTGTTTTACTAAAATCTTTGACATAATTTCCTTGTATATTAACCTTTAAATACTTTCTCTAAAGAAATTCCTCTTTGCTTAGACACTGTGTAAGCACTTCTCATTTGAAGTAAAGCATCAAAAGTTGCTTTTACTACGTTGTGAGGGTTTGAAGATCCTTGAGATTTTGATAATACATCGTGAATTCCTACTGATTCAAGTACCGAACGAACAGCACCACCAGCAATAACTCCTGTACCGTGAGATGCAGGCATTAAGAATACACGAGCTCCACCAAATTTTCCTTTTTGTTCGTGAGGAACTGATTGTCCACTTAGAGGAATTTTTACTAAATTTTTCTTAGCATCTTCCACAGCCTTAGCGATTGCTTCTGATACGTCTTTAGATTTTCCTAATCCGTGTCCAACTACTCCGTTTTCATCACCTACCACAACAATAGCAGAAAAACCAAATGCTCTACCACCTTTTGTTACTTTGGTAACACGATTTACACTTACCAAACGATCTTTTAATTCAAGACCACTAGGTTTTACTAACTCTACATTTTTGTATTTGTTATACATAATTTCTTAGAATTTAAGTCCGGCAGCTCTCGCTCCTTCTGCTAATGATTTAATACGACCGTGGTATAAGTATCCTCCTCTGTCGAAAGTTACTGTATCTATACCAGCTTTCAATGCTTTTTCAGCAACTAGTTTTCCTACTGCGTTAGCTACTTCAACGTTTGTTCCTTTTGAATCTACTCCTTTATCTCTAGAGGAAGCGGCCAAAATAGTTACTCCGTTTAAGTCGTCTACTAATTGTGCGTAGATTTCTTTGTTGCTTCTGAATACAGAAAGTCTTGGTTTAGTAGCAGTTCCGCTTACAATCTTTCTAATTCTGAACTTAATTCTCTGTCTTCTATCAGATTTTGTTAATGACATAATCTTACTTTTTTAAGCTGATTTACCTGCTTTTCTTCTTAATACTTCACCTACGAATTTAACTCCTTTTCCTTTGTAAGGTTCTGGACGACGGAAACCTCTAATTTTAGCGGCAACCTGACCTAAAAGTTGTTTATCGTGAGAGGTTAGTTTAACGATTGGGTTCTTACCTTTTTCTGAAACTGTTTCCAATTTTACTTCTGGAGCAATTTCTAAAATGATATTGTGAGAAAATCCTAATGCAAGATCTAATTTTTGACCTTGATTAGAAGCTCTGTACCCTACCCCTACTAACTCTAATTCTTTTGTAAAACCGTTTGATACACCGTTAATCATGTTACTGATTAATGATCTGTATAAACCATGTTTAGCTCTATGATCTTTGTGGTCAGATGATCTTTCCACCAATACTTGACCGTCTTCAACTTTTACAGTTACGTCCGAAAACTCCTGTGTTAGTTGACCTAATTTTCCTTTTACTGTAATTACACCTTCGTTAACTTCTAACGTAACGCCTGATGGAATTTCAACTGGATTTTTACCTATTCTTGACATCGTTCAGTCTTGTTTATTAGTATACGTAACAAATTACTTCTCCACCAACATTCAATTGTTTCGCTTGTTTTCCGGTCATAAGACCTTTTGAAGTTGAAACAATAGCAATTCCTAATCCGTTAAGGATTCTAGGTAGGTTAGAAGAACCTGCGTACTTACGTAAACCTGGTTTACTAATTCTTTGGATATCTCTAATTACCGGCTCTTTAGTAACTTTGTCGTACTTAAGTGCGATTTTGATTGTTCCTTGAACAGAACTGTCATCAAACTTGTAACTTAGGATATAACCTTGATCGAATAAAATCTTTGTGATTTCTTTTTTAAGGTTAGAAGCAGGAATTTCAACCACTTTGTGATTAGCCATTACTGCGTTTCTAACTCTTGTTAGATAATCTGCAATAGGATCTGTATACATATTTATAAAATTTTGGCAACGGTTTTCAGAGGAACTATTCCGCTGAACCTGAAACCATTAAACTCATTTTTAAAGAAGATAATTGTACGTTACCTGCTAAAAGCTGGCAAATGTACAATTATCTGCTGAAATAAACTAACTACCAGCTAGCTTTCTTTACTCCTGGAATTAATCCTTGGTTAGCCATTTCACGAAATGTTACACGTGAAAGACCGAATTGTCTCATATACCCTCTTGGTCTTCCTGTTAATTTACAACGATTGTGTAAACGAACCGGAGAAGCATTTCTCGGTAATTTTTGTAAGCCTTCATAATCACCAGCTTCTAATAAAGCTTTTCTTTTTTCAGCATACTTGTCTACCGCTTTTTGTCTTTTTACCTCGCGGGCTTTCATTGATTCTTTAGCCATATCTTAATTCTTTTTAAAAGGTAATCCTAATTCTGCTAATAATGATTTTGCTTCTTTGTCGGTTTTAGCCGTTGTTACAAAAGTAATATCCATTCCTGAAATTTTGTTTACTTTGTCAATATCAATTTCCGGGAAAATGATTTGCTCTAAAACACCAAGATTGTAATTACCTCTTCCGTCAAAACCAGTTGCTTTGATTCCACCAAAATCTCTTACACGAGGTAATGAAGATGTAATCAATCTATCTAAGAATTCATACATTCTTTCACCACGTAAAGTTACTTTAGCTCCAATTGGCATACCTTTTCTTAATTTAAAGGCAGCAACGTCTTTCTTAGAAATAGTAGCTAAAGCTTTTTGACCTGTGATTTTTGTCAACTCGTCTACTGCATAATCAACCAATTTCTTGTCTGATACAGCAGCTCCGACACCACGGCTTAAAACGATTTTTTCAAGTTTTGGAACTTGCATTACGTTTTTGTAACCGAACTCTTCTTTCAAAGCAGGAATAACTCTGCTTCTATATTCTTCTTTTAGTCTAGGGATATAAGCCATTACTATAATACTTGATTAGATTTTTTTGAAAATCTTACTTTCTTATCTCCTTCTACTTTATATCCAACTTTTGTTGCTTTTTTTGACTTTGGATCAATTAAAGACAAGTTTGATATTTGAATAGGAGCTTCTTTCTTTACGATTCCACCTTGAGGGTTTTTTGCACTTGGTTTAGTGTGAACTGAAACCATGTTTGTACCTTCAACAATCGCTTTATTTGCATCTACAAAAACACGTAAAACTTTACCTTCAGTACCCTTATGGTCACCTGCGATAACTTTTACAATGTCTCCTGATTTAATTTTTAATTTTGTCATCATCAATCGAATTAAAGCACTTCAGGTGCTAATGATACAATTTTCATGAATTGTTTTTCACGAAGTTCTCTTGCAACCGGACCAAAAACACGAGTACCTCTCATTTCACCTGCCGCGTTTAACAATACACATGCGTTATCGTCAAAACGGATATAAGATCCATCAGCTCTTCTCACTTCTTTTTTGGTTCGTACAACAACTGCAGTAGATACAGCACCTTTTTTTACGTTTCCGTTTGGTGTTGCGTCTTTTATTGACACTACAATTTTATCTCCAACAGAGGCATAACGACGTTTCGTTCCTCCTAAAACACGGATAGTCAAAACTTCTTTTGCTCCAGTGTTATCTGCTACTTTTAATCTAGATTCCTGTTGTACCATAATTACTTCGCTCTTTCAATGATTTCAACTAATCTCCAACATTTTAACTTACTTAAAGGACGCGTTTCGCTAATTCTTACAGTGTCTCCAATGTTACAGTCGTTTGTTTCGTCGTGTGCAACGTATTTCTTTGTTTTTAACACGAACTTACCGTATAATGGGTGTTTTACTTTTCTTGTTTCAGAAACAACGATAGATTTCTCCATTTTGTTGCTAGTAACTACACCAATTCTCTCTTTTCTTAAATTTCTTTTTTCTTCCATCTTTCAGCAGAATACAATTATTGTAACTCTCTTTTACTTAGCTCAGTAACTAATCTCGCAATTGTTCTTCTCATCGCTCTAATTTGAAGCGGATTTTGAATTGGAGATATAGTATGAGTCGTTTTTAGGTCGGCATACGTTTTTCTTGACTGACTAAGTTGTTCTTGTAACTCAGCTACAGATAGACTTATAATTTCTGATTGTTTCATAATGTATATAAGATTATGCTTCGAAATCTCTAGCAACTACAAACTTAGTTTTTACAGGAAGCTTTTGGGCTGCTAAGCGTAACGCTTCTTTTGCAACTGCCAAAGGTACTCCTCCTACTTCAAACATAATTCTTCCGGGTTTAACAACGGCAGCCCAATATTCAACTGCACCTTTACCTTTACCCATACGTACTTCAAGAGGCTTCTTAGTGATTGGTTTATCCGGGAAAATTTTGATCCATAATTGTCCCTCTCTTTTCATAAAACGAGTAGCTGCAATACGAGCTGCTTCGATTTGACGTGAAGTTAAGAACGAAGAATCCATTGATTTTATTCCGAACATCCCATTTGAAAGCTCGTGACCTCTTTGAGAATCACCTTTCATTCTACCTTTTTGTACCTTACGGTATTTTGTTCTTTTAGGCTGTAACATTTTTCTTTAATTTAAAAAATTACTTTCTTTTACGTGGGTTTGATTTTCCGTTTGGTTTTCCTCCTCTTGGAGCATCACCACCTTTGTTACCACCACCACCGGCTTGTTTTTTGTCCATGCCTACTAATGGAGAAAGATCTCTCTTTCCGTAAACTTCACCTTTCATGATCCATACTTTGATACCCATTCTACCATACGTAGTGTGAGCTTCAGCCAAAGCATAATCAATGTCGGCTCTGAAAGTTGATAGAGGAATTCTACCTTCTTTGAAACCTTCTGAACGAGCCATTTCAGCACCATTCAAACGACCGGAAATCAAAACTTTAATACCTTCTGCATTCATACGCATTGCTGCTGCGATAGCCATTTTAATAGCTCTTCTGTATGAAATACGGCTTTCGATTTGACGAGCGATACTTGTTGCAACTAAATAAGCATCTAACTCAGGTCTTTTAATTTCAAAGATGTTAATTTGAACCTCTTTGTCAGTAATTTTCTTAAGTTCTTCTTTCAACTTGTCTACCTCTTGTCCACCTTTTCCGATAATAATACCAGGTCTGGCTGTAGTGATAGTAACGGTTACAAGTTTTAAAGTTCTCTCGATGATTACTTTTGATACACTAGCTTTTGATAAACGAGCATGGATGTACTTTCTGATTTTATAATCTTCGGCAATTTTATCACCGTAATCATTTCCACCATACCAGTTTGAATCCCATCCTCTGATGATCCCAAGTCTGTTTCCTATTGGATTTGTCTTTTGTCCCATCTTATTTATTAATTGCTTTGTGTGTTATTACTAGCTCCAAGCACGATTGTAACGTGATTTGAACGTTTTCTGATTCTGTGTGCACGACCTTGAGGAGCCGGACGAAGTCTTTTTAACATCATTCCACCGTCAACTCTGATCTCTTTTATAAATAAAGCTGCTTCTTCAATACTAGCTTCTGCGTTTTTAGCTTGCCAGTTGGCGATAGCTGATAACAACAATTTCTCTAGTTTTCTTGAAGCTTCTTTTTGACTAAATCGTAATAAATTTAGTGCTCTTTCCACTTTCTGACCTCTTACCAAGTCTGCAACCAAGCGCATTTTTCTAGGTGAAGTAGGGCAGTTATTCAATTTCGCGAAAGCTATAGACTTATTAGCCTCTTTTCTCGCATCTGCTGTTTCTCTTTTACGAACTCCCATTGCTTCTTATTTTTTACCTTTATTTTTAGCACCGGCATGACCTCTAAATGATCTTGTTGGTGAAAATTCTCCTAACTTGTGTCCTACCATGTTTTCAGTTACATAAACTGGAACAAACTGACGACCATTGTGTACTGCGATAGTTTGTCCTACGAAGTCCGGTGTAATCATTGAAGCTCTTGACCAAGTTTTGATCACTGCTTTGTTTGATTTCTCGATATTCTCTAGAACTTTTTTATCTAATTTGTAATGTACAAATGGTCCTTTTTTTAATGAACGTGCCATGTCTATCTAATTATTTCTTTCTGCGTTCAACAATATACTTATTACTTGGGCTCACTTTAGAACGGGTTCTGTATCCTTTTGCAGGAATACCGTTTCTAGAGCGTGGGTGACCTCCAGAAGAACGTCCTTCACCTCCACCCATTGGGTGATCGACAGGGTTCATTGCAACTGGTCTTGTTCTTGGTCTTCTTCCTAACCATCTTGATCTACCGGCTTTACCGGAAACAATCAACTGATGATCTGAGTTAGACACTGCACCAATAGTAGCCATACAAGTCAACAAGATTAATCTTGTTTCGCCAGAAGGCATTTTGATAGTGGCATATTTTCCATCTCTTGCCATTAATTGAGCAAATGTTCCGGCCGAACGAGCAATGATAGCTCCTTGACCCGGACGTAACTCAATACAAGAAATTACAGTTCCTAATGGAATTTTACTTAAAGGAAGTGCATTTCCGATTTCCGGAGATGCTTCTTCACCTGAAGTTACTGTTTGACCAACATTTAAACCGTTTTGTGCAATCACATAGGTTTTAGCACCATCTGCATAAGCTAACAAAGCGATAAATGCTGTTCTGTTTGGATCATACTCAATTGATTTAACTGTAGCAGGAATTCCTACTTTAGTTCTTTTGAAATCAATGATACGATACTTTTGTTTGTGACCACCGCCTGTGTAACGCATGGTCATTTTTCCTTGACTATTTCTACCTCCTGAGTTATTTTTCGGTGCCAATAATGACTTTTCCGGCTTATCAGTCGTGATGGCGTCAAAACCATTCACAACTCTAAAACGCTGACCCGGGGTAATAGGTTTTAATTTTCTAACTGACATTTCTTATTAGATATTGTTGTAAAAATCAATTGTTTCTCCTTCTTGTACTTGTACGATTGCTTTCTTGAAAGAATTCGTTTTAGCACTAATCATTCCACTTTTAGTATATTTTACAGAACGGTCTGGTCTAACATTCATAGTGTTGATAGCAATAATTTTCACTCCATAAGCTGCTTCCACAGCATTTCTGATTTGAATTTTGTTTGCTTTCTTGTCCACTACAAAACCATAACGATTGTTTAATTCACTTTGCTTCGTGATTTTTTCAGTTATGATAGGTTTAATTATGATACTCATGGCCTATTATTTACTTAAATTTTCTTCAATTCCTTCTAAAGAACTCTCTAAAAGCACTAATTTATTTGCGTTTAAAATCGCATAAGTACTTAATTCTGAGCTAGTTACCACATTAGAAGCCTTTAAATTGCGTGACGACAAATATACATTTTTATTTGTATCACCCAACACAATTAAAGATTTTTTATTTTCTAACCCTAAGGCTTTCAGAACTGTAATAAAATTCTTAGTGCTTGGTGTTTCAAAATTAAAATCTTCAACTACTACTAATTCTGAATCTTTTACTTTTTGAGAGAAGGCCGATTTACGAGCTAATCTTTTTAAAGTTTTGTTCAATTTGAAAGAATAGCTTCTTGGTCTTGGACCGAAAACTCTACCTCCACCTTTGAACAATGGATTCTTAATACTACCGGCACGAGCTGTACCCGTTCCTTTTTGTTTCTTAATTTTTCGAGTACTTCCTGTTACTTCTGCTCTCTCTTTTGCTTTGTGAGTACCTTGTCTTTGGTTGGCAAGATATTGCTTTACATCAAGATAGATAGCATGTTTATTAGGCTCGATAGCGAAAACAGCGTCAGAAAGTTGAACTTTTCTGCCTGTTTCTTTTCCGTTGATATCTAAAACTTTTACTTCCATTACTTCTGAATGATTACATAAGAGTTTTTGTGTCCAGGAACGCATCCTTTAACTAATAACAAATTTTTGTCTGCTACTACTTTTAAAACTCTAAGGTTTTGAATTGTTACATTGTCTCCTCCCATTCTTCCTGCCATACGCATTCCTTTGAATACTCTAGATGGATAAGAAGAAGCTCCTACAGAACCTGGTGCTCTTAATCGGTTATGTTGTCCGTGAGTAGCTTGTCCAACACCACCAAAACCGTGACGTTTTACAACTCCTTGGAAACCTTTACCTTTAGATACTCCTTGTACATCAACGAATTCTCCTTCGCTGAATTGATCTACAGTGACTAAATCACCTAATTTATACTCTGTTTCAAAATCTTGGAATTCAACGACTTTTTTCTTAGCAGAAGTTCCCGCTTTTTTAAAGTGACCTACGGCCGCTTTAGTTGCGTGTTTTTCTGTTTTGTCATCGAAACCAAGCTGAAACGCTTCATACCCGTCAACCGCTTTGGTTCTGACTTGGGTAACGACACATGGACCTGCTTCAATCACGGTGCAAGGAATATTTTTCCCGTTCTCGTCGAAAATGCTAGTCATGCCGATTTTTTTTCCAATTAACCCAGACATATTAAACTATTTATAAATGATTAAAAAAATTCTTTTTTGTTTTGTATTAAGACAAGAGTATTAAGCATTAAGAGGATATCTTAACACTTAATACTTTCATCTTTGTACATTTATCACACTTTGATTTCAACTTCTACACCACTTGGTAACTCTAATTTCATTAGAGCATCAATAGTTTTAGAAGAAGAAGAATAGATATCTAACAATCTTTTGTATGAACTCACTTCAAACTGCTCTCTCGCTTTTTTGTTAACGTGTGGAGAACGTAATACTGTGAATATTTTTTTGTGCGTAGGTAATGGAATTGGTCCAGTTACCACAGCTCCGGTACTTTTTACCGTTTTTACGATTTTTTCTGCTGATTTATCCACCAACATGTGATCGTAAGATTTTAATTTTATTCTGATTTTTTGACTCATTTTCGTTAGAATTAAGCGTTACCTTTTGCTTTTTTGATAACTTCTTCAGAGATGTTTGAAGGAGTTTGTTCGTAATGTGAAAATTCCATTGTTGAAGTTGCTCTACCAGAAGACAATGTTCTTAAAGTAGTTACATAACCAAACATTTCAGATAAAGGCACATTTGCTTTGATAGTTTTAGCTCCATTTCTGTCGCCCATATCATTCACTTGACCTCTTCTTCTGTTCAAATCTCCTACGATATCACCCATGTTTTCTTCCGGAGTAATTACTTCGATTTTCATGATTGGCTCAAGAATTACAGCTCCGGCAGCCTTAGCAACCTCTTTGTAACCCATTTTTGCAGCCAATTCGAAAGATAATGCATCCGAATCCACAGGGTGGAAAGATCCGTCTAAAAGTGTAACTTTTAAACTATCTACAGTATAACCTGCAAGAGGTCCTGCTTTCATAGCTTCTCTGAAACCTTTTTCAACTGAAGGGATATATTCTTTAGGAACGTTACCTCCTTTTACTTCATTCACAAACTGAAGACCTACAAATGGTTTTCCGTCAACTTCGTCAGCTGGCCCAAGTTTGAATACGATATCACCAAATTTACCACGTCCACCCGATTGCTTTTTGTAAGTTTCTCTGTGTTGTGCTGATTTTGTGAAAGCTTCTTTATATTCTACTTGTGGCTCACCTTGGTTAACTTCAACTTTGAATTCTCTTTTCATACGATCTACAAGAATGTCTAAGTGTAACTCTCCCATTCCTGAAATGATAGTTTGTCCGGAAGCTTCATCTGTTCTAACCGTAAATGTTGGATCTTCTTCAGCCAATTTAGCTAAAGCCATACCCATTTTATCAACGTCAGCTTTTGTTTTAGGCTCAATCGCGATACCAATTACCGGATCAGGGAATTTCATTGACTCAAGAATGATTGGGTGTTTTTCATCACACAATGTATCTCCTGTTTTGATATCCTTAAATCCTACTGCTGCACCAATGTCACCTGCTTCGATATATTCGATTGGGTTTTGTTTGTTGGCGTGCATTTGATAGATACGTGAAATTCGCTCTTTGTTGTCTGAACGAGTATTTAATACGTAAGAACCTGCATCTAAACGACCTGAATAGGCACGGAAGAAAGCTAAACGACCAACATAAGGGTCAGTAGCAATTTTAAATGCCAAAGCAGCGAATGGCTCTTTAACATCCGGTTTACGTAAAATTTTTCTTTGATCTTCTTCCAATAAATCTTTATCGTCAGGGTTAATCCCAACAATACCTTCTTTATCCATTGGAGATGGTAAATATTTACAAACAGCATCTAACATAAACTGAACTCCTTTGTTTTTGAAAGAAGATCCGGCAATCATAGGAATGATAGCCATGTCGATTGTTGCTGCACGTAATGCATTGTTAATTTCGTCTTCAGTAATAGAGTTTTCGTCCTCCATATACTTGTCTAACAAGTTTTCATCATAATCCGCAACCGCTTCAATAAGAATGGAACGGTATTGTTTTACTTCGTCAACCATATCAGCTGGAATATCAACGATATCAAAAGTTGCTCCTTGTGTTTCGTCATGCCAAACAATAGCTTGGTTTTTAACTAAATCCACAACTCCTTTAAAATCGATTTCATCTCCGATTGGCAATGTGATTGCAACCGCATTTGATTTCAACATATCTCTAACTTGTTGACAAACCCCTAAGAAGTTAGACCCTTGACGGTCCATTTTGTTAACAAATCCCATTCTTGGTACTCGGTATTGATCAGCAAGTCTCCAGTTTGTTTCAGATTGTGGCTCAACACCATCCACTGCACTAAACAAGAATACTAAGCCGTCAAGTACACGAAGTGAACGATTTACCTCAACGGTAAAATCCACGTGTCCGGGAGTATCAATAATATTAAAGTGATACGGTTTTGATTCCGCTGTTGGTTTTCCTTGATTGGTTGGAAAATTCCATTCACAAGTAGTTGCAGCAGAAGTAATGGTAATACCTCTTTCTTGCTCTTGTGCCATCCAGTCCATTGTTGCAGCACCATCGTGTACTTCACCAATTTTGTGTGATTTTCCGGTATAAAATAGAATACGCTCTGTTGTTGTAGTTTTACCTGCATCAATGTGAGCTGCAATTCCGATATTTCTTGTGTATTTTAAATCTCTAGCCATTTCTTATGAATTAAAATCTAAAGTGAGAGAACGCTTTGTTAGCTTCTGCCATTTTGTGCGTGTCCATTCTTTTCTTAACTGCTGCTCCTTCTTCTTTAGCTGCTGCCAAAATTTCTGAAGCTAATTTAGCTGCCATTGATTTTTCGTTTCTTCTTCTTGCATAAAGAATCATCCATTTGATAGCGTAGGAAATCTTTCTATCCGGACGAATTTGCATTGGAATTTGGAAGGTAGCTCCACCCACTCTACGTGAACGAACTTCTACGTGTGGCATAACGTTTGTTAAACCATCTTTCCATACTTCTAAAGCAGATTTTTCAGCATCTTGCTTTTTTGTTTCTACTATTTCTAAAGCATCATAGAATACTTTGAAAGCGGTAGATTTCTTACCATCCCACATTAAGTTGTTTACAAAACGTGTTACCAATTGATCATTGAATTTTGGATCTGGTAAAAGAGGTCTTTTTTTGGCCTGTCTTTTTCTCATGTCTTTTCTTTAAAAGTTTCTAATTACTTTTTCTTTGCGGGTGCAGCTGCTTGACCTGGTTTAGGACGTTTTGCTCCATATTTTGAACGACGTTGCGTACGACCTGCTACTCCAGCAGTATCTAACGCACCACGTACGATATGGTATCTAACACCTGGTAAATCTTTTACCCTTCCGCCTCTAACTAATACTATCGAGTGCTCTTGTAGATTGTGCCCTTCTCCAGGAATGTATGCATTTACCTCGTTTCCGTTTGTTAAACGAACCCTTGCAACTTTTCTCATCGCTGAGTTTGGTTTTTTTGGAGTCGTTGTATAAACACGAGTACACACACCTCTTCTTTGAGGACAAGAATCTAAAGCAGCCGATTTACTCTTCTTAGTTATTTGGGCTCTCCCTGTTCTTACTAATTGTTGAATTGTTGGCATAATTAATACTAAAAATTTCTATGTTTTTAAAATTACCCTATTTTAAGGGGTTGCAAATGTAGTACTTTTTTTTGTTAAAACAAATCATAATTTATTTATTTTGTTTGAGTTGGATTTTTTTGATGGAAGATGGAAGATGGAAGATGGAAGATGGGAGATGGGAGATGGGAGTTGGGAGTTGGGAGATGGAAGATGGAAGATGGAAGATGGGAGATGGAAGTTGGAAGTTGGAAGTTGGGAGTTGGGAGTTTTGAAATTTTTTGAATTTGATATTTGATATTGAAATTGAAATTGATATTTGCCACACCCCTGCCCCTGATTGAAATGGAAAGCCTGGCTTGTTGGGGTTGTGTGAGGCTTGCTTTGCCAAAGCGACAGTAGGAGCTCTTGGCGGAGCTTAGCCGAACCAACCCCAACAAACGGACTTGGAATGGAAAGCAGGAAAAAGGCCCTTATACCATATCTCCTTTTTTTGCGTTACTTTTATCGAAATTAAAATGGTTTTGAAAAGGCTTTTATTTATCGTGTTGTTTGTATTGGTTTTCTGTTTTGGAAAGGCTCAAAATGTCTATTTAACCATCGAAGGTTCGACTACTGAAGAAACAAAAAAAATTGATTCGATTGGTTATGCCAAACAATTTGTGAATGCAAAAGGTGTGTTGGATGAAACGAAACTGTTAAGCAAAAAACTTTTTGAATTAGGTTATTTGGAAAGCGAAAACCTGAGTAATAAAAAAGCAAACGATTCTACTTTTCTTTTTAAATATAGGTTGGGAAAAAGAACTTCTCACCTACATATATATATAGGTAAAGAAATGTTGGCTTTTTTAAATGATGATTTTGAGGTGGATAATGGAGAATTAAAGCTTCCGATTGAAAATGTGGAACCTTTTATGTCCGGTATTTTAAAACGTTTGGAAGCGACCGGTTTTTCATTAGCTCAGTTGAAATTAGAAAATTTTAGAACGCAAGAAAATAGTCTGTATGCTGATTTAATGATAAAACCAAACAAACAAAGAGCTCTAAACGACATTGTTGTTGAAGGTTTTGAGAAGTTTCCGGAAAGTCATCGGATCAATTTAAAAAAAATGTATGCCAAACAAACGTTTAATCAATCGAATTTAGAAAAACTTTATAAAACCGTAGAAGGATTCAGATTTGTGCGGCAAACGAAATATCCTGAAATTTTGTTTACACAAGATTCTACCAAAGTGTATGTTTATTTAGAAAAAGCCAAAGCCAATCGATTTGATGGTTTTGTAGGTTTTAATAATGACGAGGGAGGAAAAATAAATTTTAATGGTTATGTTGATTTGCTTTTGCACAACCTTTTGAATTCCGGCGAACAGTTTTCGCTATTTTGGAAAAGCGACGGTAACGAACAAACTACGTTTAATGCCGGTTTGCAAATTCCGTATCTGTTTAAAAGTTCGTTGGGATTAAAAACGGAATTACAGATTTTTAAGCAAGACAGTACTTTTCAAAACACGCGTACTTCGATTGATTTGGGTTATCTTTTTACATATAATACGAGAGTTTATTTGGGTTATCAGTCCACCGAATCAAGTGATATTCAGAACACCAATTCGAGTTTTATTAGTGATTTTAAAAACTCGTTCGTAACCGGACAGTTTGAATATACCGATTTTAAAACCGATGATTTTTTGTTTCCGGAAAAAACTGCTTTGCATTTAAAAGTTGGTTTAGGAAGCAGGGATTCTAAAACCGATTCACAAAGTCAGTTGTTTGGTCAGTTAGAACTAAGGCATAACGTGTATTTGAACGCTAAAAACATTGTGCATCTGAAATCGCAAAGTTATTACCTCAAAAGCGATTCTTTTATTGTGAATGAATTGCATCGCTTTGGCGGAATTAATTCGATTCGGGGTTTTAATGAAAATAGTTTACAAGGAAATTTATTTTCGTCTATTCTAACGGAATACCGTTATGTTTTGTCTTCCGGAATGTATGTGCATTCGATTATTGATTATGGTTATTATCAGGATCAAACTACTGATTTTAGCGATTCGTTGCTTGGATTAGGTTTTGGTTTTGGACTTCTTACCAAAAATGGACTTTTTAATTTGGTTTATGCCAATGGTAGTGTGGGCAATCAGGAGATTAAACTCTCCAATTCGATTGTGCATATTAGTTTTAGGACAAATTTTTAGTTTATCAAAACTAATCATACCTTTGCCGCATGGAAAAAGACAATCAAATTTTTGGAATTAGAGCGATTATTGAAGCAATTCAGGCAGGAAAAGAAATCGACAAAGTATTTTTACAAAAAGATATTCAAGGCGACTTAATGCGTGAATTAATGAAAGTGATGAAATCACATAAAGTGAATTTCACTTACGTTCCTGTTGAAAAATTAAATCGTCTTACTTCAAAAAATCATCAAGGTGCCGTGGCAACTATTGCTCCTGTAAATTTTCACGATTTAGAAAGTTTAATTTCCAATGTGTTGGAAAGTGGTAAAACTCCTCTATTTCTTATATTAGATCAACTTTCGGACGCCAGAAATTTTGGTGCAATCATCCGAACGGCAGAATGTACAGGTGTGGATGGAATCATCATTGGCAAACAAGGTGCCGCTCCCGTGAACGGAGATACGGTAAAAACCAGTGCCGGTGCCGTTTTTAATGTGCCGATTTGTAAAGTGGAACATATTAAAGATGCCATTTTTTACCTTCAAGGCTCAGGAATCAAAACCATTGCAGCCACTGAAAAAACAGATGATGCTATTTATGATTTAGCACTTAATGAACCGTTAGCGATTATTATGGGAAGTGAAGACAGAGGCATTAATCCATCTGTTTTAAAAATTGTAGATGAAAAAGCTAAATTACCGATGTTTGGCACAATTGCTTCATTGAATGTTTCGGTTGCTTGCGGAGCTTTTTTATATGAAGTGGTGAGGCAGAGAAGATAATAAACTTGATAATCTCTTACACCTGACAGGTTTTAAAAACCTGTCAGGTGTAGAAAAATCTAAAACAAATCATTCCTTCTCTTTCTCCGATTTAAATTCATAAAACACATTTTCATCAATGTTGAAAAACGTGTACTCTACTTCTAATTCTTCCGGTTTTGGAGTATTTACGAAATTTCCATTTTCATCAAAATGTTTCATAAACGGATCATTTTCAGGATTAAAATCCGGTTTTTCCCAGTCGTAACGAATTGGTTTTTTATACTTTTCGGCTTTGTATAAAAGTGAAAATAAAAATCCGGTGATGAATCCGGCCAAATGACCTTCCCACGAAATGCCGTTTTCGACTTCCGGAAAAATATACCAAATCATTCCGCCATATAACATCACGATAACTAATGAAAGTGCGACTAACCGATAATGTTTGGTTTGAATTCCTTTGAAGAAAATAAAACTGACTAAAACATAAATCAATCCACTAGCACCAATATGGTAACTTTCTCTACCAATTAACCATGTTCCGAGTCCGGAAATTAAAATACCAAACACTAAAACTTGCAACGAAACTTCTCTGTAGAAATAACGCAAAACCGCAATTAAAAATAATAACGGAATCGAATTGTTATACAAATGTTTGATGTCGCCGTGTAAAAACGGACTCAAAATAACGCCTTTTAATCCGCTGACTGTTCTTGGTAAAATACCATAAATGCCCAAATCGATTTTGAATCGAACTTCTACCCAAAAAACAATCCACAAAGCCAATACAAAAAATAAGGGCCAAGCAACGACTGAAGTTGAAAAAATAAAGGAGTTTTGTTTCATATCAAAATTCATTATCAAAAACACATCCAAAACGAAAATAGTGCTTTTTTGTCAGAAATGAGTATTTTTACACCATGGAAGCACCACTTGCCGAACGCATCCGGCCACAACATTTATCGGAATACATTAGTCAGTTGCATTTGGTTGGCGAACAAGGTTCGTTGACGCATCAAATTGCCAAAGGAATCATTCCGAGTTTAATTTTATGGGGACCGCCCGGAACCGGAAAAACGACCTTAGCTCAAATTATGGCTCAGGAAAGTAAACGTCCGTTTTTTACGTTGAGTGCCATTAATTCGGGGGTTAAAGACATTCGCGAAGTCATTGAAAAAGCAAAAATGAGTGGTGGATTATTCACAGCCAAAAACCCGATTTTGTTTATTGATGAGATTCATCGTTTTAGCAAATCACAACAAGATTCGTTGTTAGCCGCAGTCGAAAAAGGATGGATTACATTAATTGGAGCCACGACTGAAAATCCAAGTTTTGAAGTCATCCCTGCTCTATTGTCAAGATGTCAGGTGTATGTGCTAAATGCATTTTCCAAAGATGATTTAGAACAGCTTTTGCACCGAGCGATTGAGCAAGACGAGATTTTAAAAACCAAACAAATTACCTTAACAGAAACCGAAGCTCTTTTGCGACTTTCCGGTGGTGACGGAAGAAAATTGCTGAATATTTTTGAGTTAATTGTTAATGCGACCGAAGAAGATTACATTGAAATCACGAATGAAAAAGTGATGCAATTGGTTCAAAAGAACACGGTTTTATATGACAAAACGGGCGAACAACATTATGATATTGTTTCGGCTTTCATCAAATCCATTCGCGGAAGCGACCCAAATGGTGCGGTGTATTGGTTAGCCAGAATGATTGAAGGTGGCGAAGACGTGAAATTCATTGCCCGAAGAATGCTCATTTTAGCCAGCGAAGACATTGGTAATGCCAATCCGACTGCGTTGATTATGGCGAATAATACCTTTCAAGCAGTAACAACTATTGGCTATCCTGAAAGTAGAATTTTACTAAGTCAATGTGCGATATATTTAGCGACTTCTGCCAAAAGCAATGCGAGTTATTTAGCTATTGGAAAAGCTCAACAAATCGTCAAACAAACCGGCGATTTGCCCGTTCCGTTACATCTGCGAAACGCTCCAACTAAATTGATGAAAGAATTAGGTTATGGAGACGAATATAAATATTCACATGATTTTGAAAATAATTTTGCTGAACAAGAATTTCTTCCAGATGAAATTCAAAATACTTCTTTTTATGAACCCGGAAATAATGCGAGAGAAAAAGAGTTGCGAAATTTTTTAAAGAATCGATGGAAGGATAAGTATGGGTATTAAAACTTAATCTCCAATTTCTCCGAAACCACTTTTTCATTTTCTTGGTACTCAAAAAACCAACTGCCGTCTTTTAAAGTAACGACACCATTTTGGTTTCCTTTCTGAGCTAAAAATAGTGATGGGCTGTCTGTTTTGAATAATTTATAAACAACTTTTGGTGTAGAATCAACTAATTGATAACCGTTTGCAGTTGGTTGGGCAAATAACAATTTAGAATAATCTGTTGTCTCTGAAACCGTTGTGGGCAAACTTACATTTGGTTTTTTTTCTACAACATTTTCTTTGGGCAAGGTTACTTGTACAACAGATTCTGTAGTAGTCACTTTTTTTCCATTGTATTTATAATTCAACTTGAATAAAGATTGAAATGCTTCGTCTAAAGCTATTGGATAGGCTGTTATAAATTCTTTTACTTTTGTTTTTCCTGTTTCACTTTGATGAACCACTTTTCCGTAACAATCTTTAAAAACAACATAAAGTCTTGTCCACAAAAGATTATTATCTTTAATAACTTCAGCTGAAAGAATATCACACCTATTATTCATTATTTCCTTTGGAATTTCAGAATTTTCATAAAAAGCAATGAAACCCATTTTTTCTAAATTAAACTTTGTTATCGTATTTAATCTGTATTGATTTTCTACATCAAAATCGATAAATTTAGTTGGAACTATAACATATTGATAATCGTTCAAACTTTGAGAAAACAATTGAACAGAACTCAATAATAAAACTATAAAAAGTAATTTTTTCATCTTAAAAATAAATAAGTTTAAAGATAATTCTTTAAGTCTAATAAATGGTTTACTTGCGGAAAATTATTTTCTACCGGAGCATTAAACTCGTTAAAAAAAATGGCATCAATTCCGCTGTTAATTGCTCCTTCAATGTCGGCTTCCCAGCTATCACCAATCATAATAGACTTATCTTTTTCGGCATTAGCCAATTGAATGGCATAATTAAAAATTATCGGATTTGGCTTTTTGACACCCGCACTTTCAGAGTTGGTAATGGTTTTGAAATATTTCAAAAGATTTGAATTTTTCATTTTTCCATCTTGAACAGACTGAAAACCATTGGTGATAATATGTAAATTATATTTTGGGTGCAAATACTCTAAAATTTCCATCGCTCCGTCATATAAATAATTGAACTGTGGCAAATAATGAATGTATTCTTGGGAAAGAAGGTGAATCAAATCATCTGCAACATCTTGATTCATCAAATCGAAAACTTCTTTTAAACGTTGATAACGAAGATCTTCTTGCGAAATTTTTTCTTCCCGATACAATTTCCAAAATTTAAGATTGGTAGGAATGTAATGTTCTAAAAAAATGGCTAAATCCAATTCTAATTGATGCTTTTTGAAAATGGTTTCAAAAGCTAAAGCTGAATTTTTTTCAAAATCCCACAAGGTATGATCTAAATCAAAAAAAATGTCGGATTTATGTTGGAAGGGTTTCATTGCAGGGTGATGAGTGGTGGTTAATCAATACTATCCTACTTCGTAGGAGATTGCTACGCCAGTTCGCTGACGCTCGTGTCCTATTTCGACTTCGTCATCTTTCGGAATGACAGAAGTGTCTGTTTATTTTCCGCCTTTCACAATTACGGCGTTTTCAATGTGATAAATCCAGTCGTTTACGTCATTATCGTTGTAACGAAAAGTTCCTTCCATTGTTACATATTGATCGGTTTTAAGTTTTGGAGTTGCTCCTTTAAACTTAATTCCCATAATGGTTTCGGGACCGGCTTGACCACAGAAAAAACAAGAAGCAAATACATTTTTACTCAATGCATACGACACATTATCAATCGGAATAATAAAACCGCTCATCACGATTTTCTTTTTGCTTTTTGCTTTTAAATCCGAATTGATGATTGGAAACATCACGCCGTCAGGATAATCTTTGTCCGGTTTTTTGATATATTTTATCACACCCAACAATTTCCAAGATAAGGTATCGGGTTTCACTTGTGTGAATAAATCATCTTCTGCTGAATCAACTTTTGTATCAAAGGAAGAAATAAATCCAGCTTTCTGAACCGGAATTTCATCAGAAGTTGCTTTGTTAGAAAAAGGATATTTTACTTCTAATGAAGCATCTAACACAATTATAATTCCGAATAGTAGAATAAAAACTATATAAATTTTACGCATTTGCTAATGTTTTTGAAATATTTAATCGATACGCTTTCACCGCAGGAATCACGGCTGCCAAAATCCCGACAAAGATAGTGACCAAAAATAAAATTCCTTCTTTTTCCCAAATTATTGTCATTGGATCAAACGCCATTTTGAATTGTTCGTCCGTGGTGCTCGAAATCATAACTAATGCTAATCTTCCAAAAAGCGTACCAAAGATAAAGCCTACAATGCAAAGTAATAAACTTTCAAACAATACTAAACCTAACATTTGGATTCGTGATGCACCGGAAACTCGTAACAACGCAAATTCATATTTTCGCTCTTTCAATCGGTTATACAAGGCGATGAAAATGCTTATTCCTGAAATCAACATAATTCCATAAGCCAAATATTGTAATGCTTGCAACCCAATTCCGAATAACGAAAATAATCGGTTAATCTCTATGGCAGGAAGTGCGGCTTGCATTTTGGTATTTTGAGCAATCATTCGCGGCCAAGAAATGATTCCCATTTTATTTTTAAATTTCACTAAAACAGCCGTAATTTCTTTGGCTTCATCGTGGTCGTGATCGTGCTCATGGTCATGTTCATCACCATCTTCATGCACGTGACCTTCTTCGCCGTGAGCAGGATTTGTAGAATCGTCGTGATCGTGATTGCAATTTTCATCGTGAACGTGTTCTTCATGGTCGTGTTCGTCGCCATCCACATGAATATGACCTTCTTCTCCGTGAGGTGGATTTTCATCTTCTGAATGTGCTTCTCCACCGTAATCGTGTCCGGAATGCATTTCCCAAACACTTTCTACCGTACATAAAATTAAATTATCAATTACCTTCCCGGTTGGTGAGGCAATTCCGACCACAACATACGCATATTCTTCGTGTACGTGACCTTCTTCAGCATCGCCGTGGGTTCCGAAAAATTTATCTCCGAGTTTGATGTTGAGTTTTTTGGCAATTTCGCTTCCGATAACGACTTCGAAATTCTTTTCAAAAACTTTGCCTTGAGAAATGGTTGCAGTATATTTTTTAATATAATCCGGTATTGTTCCCACAATTTTAAATCCACGGTAATTATCGCCAAAAGCCAATGGAATAGCAGTTTCTACAAACGGATGTTTCATCCAAACTTCGGCTTCTTTGTAATCAATATTTCCGGTTGGAGCATCAACGTGATAGACAGAAGAAAGTATCAATTGAAGCGGACTTCCTTGTGCTCCCAAAACCAAATCGACACCATCAATATTACTCGAAAATTGCTTTTCAAATTGCTCTTGTAATAAAATTAATAATGAAATTATCGCAACCGAAGCGGTTAATAAAACCAAACTTAAAACTGTATTCAACGGCTTAAACCAAAGGTTTTTCCAAGCTAATTTTGCTATCATTTAGTTTAAGTTTAATTGGTTAGAAAATTTATCTTTTAATCGTTGGTCGTGAGTCACAATTATCAACGCAGCTTTGTATTCTTTGGATAAATGAGCTAATAAATCGGCTACTTTTGCTGCATTTTCATCATCTAAACTTGAGGTTGGTTCATCGGCTAAAAGCAATTTTGGTTCGTTAATTAATGCTCTTGCAATTGAAACTCGCTGTTGTTGTCCAACACTTAAATTGGAAGGTAATTTATACATTTGATCTTCTAAATCTAACTCTTTCAACAATGATTTTGCTTTTTCTGTTGCTTTTTTACCAGTTGCCAACCATGACGCTAACACCACATTTTCAAGCACATTTAAAGAAGCTACAAAATGCGATTGTTGTAAAACTAAACCGATATTTCTTCCGCGAAAGCGATCTAATTCTTTTTCAGACAAAGTAGAAATGTTGGTGTTTTGAATCGAAATGGATCCCGATTTTGGTCGCAGCAACCCACCCAAAAGATGTAATAACGTGGTTTTCCCTTTTCCTGAATTTCCGGTAATCAATACTATTTCTGATTCATTACTTGTGATATTCGGAAAGGAAAAATGCGTAGTTTCGTTAAATGAGAAAGTTAAATTTTCTGTATAAATCATTCCATTTTAATTAGATTGGAAAGATACTGATAATTTAAAAAATGAGTTGTTAATCAATTCTAAAAATTAGCCTAAGAGTAAAGATTTCTTTTTTATCAAATAAAATTTTCTCACCTATTTATTGCTTAACTGTAACATACATTGCTATCGTTAAACCGCTCTTTGAATTCCAATTTCCTAGACTAGAAGATCGAGTTATGGATTCGCCAAATAACTGTCCGCTATATCGAAAAGGCTCCTCTTCATCTTTTTGTTTTGGTAAATATTCAATACTAATAAATAGTGGCTCATCAAATTTTAAATCAAAATTTTGCAAATCAAATTTATTCCATCCGTTTTCAACTTTTTTTACAACAATAATATTCTCTAAATTAATTTTCTCATTTGGCAAATCATTTTTGATGTTGTAAATATTTATTCGAAAACTGGCTGTGTCAACCCTAACATTAAATAAGTTTAAATTGACATCTAAAATATGTGAAGGTTTTTTGATTTTAATTTTTTTTGCCAACTCTTGAATATCATTATTCACATCATTATTTGCTCGAACATATCCTGCAACCATTGAGCTATATGATTTTGTTCCTAATTTGATTTCAGTTGCTTTCTTTGAAACCACAATAACTTCATCCAATTCACTTATTTTCTCTTTGAGAATAATCTCTTGGAATTTCGACTGAATTAATTCTTCAATTTTTATACTTTTCTCTTCAAATCCAATGGATGAAAAAGTTAATAATTCTTCTGTTTTTGAATTATCAATTGTGATTAAAAAATGACCTTTTTCGTTTGAAATAGTTCCAATATTTTTATTTTTTATTCCAATGTTCACATATTGCAAAGGTGTTTTGCTTTCAGTTTGCACAATCCCATTAATGGTAATTTGACAAAAAGCTAAGTTTAAAAACAATAAAAAAA
Source organism: Flavobacterium azooxidireducens (assembly GCF_023195775.1). NCBI lineage: Bacteria > Pseudomonadati > Bacteroidota > Flavobacteriia > Flavobacteriales > Flavobacteriaceae > Flavobacterium > Flavobacterium azooxidireducens. The sequence continues at coordinate 2,251,673 of NZ_CP096205.1, read as the reverse complement.
AGTGACTAATAGTAGTTTTTTCATTCAAATAAATTAAAAATTTTAAAAATAAATTGCTTACAACTTATCATCATCTGCAAAACTATAATAGCCATTTTCGGCAATAATCACATGATCAACAACTCGCATATCAAGTTGTTTTGCTGCTAATTGTATTTTTTTTGTGATTTCGAAATCAGACTCACTCGCAAATAATTTTCCCGAGGGATGATTGTGAACAAGCACAAAAGCTAAGGCATTATGTTCTAGAGCGGTTTTTAGAATAATTCGAACATCAACAACGGTTCCTGTGATTCCGCCTTTGCTTAGTTGAGCTTTATGAATAATCGTGTTTGCATTATTCAAATATAAAACCCAAAACTCCTCATAAGGCAGCTCGCCAATAATGGGTTGCATAACCTCAAAAATCACTTTACTTGAATTGATTTTCATTAGTTCCGGTACTTCTTCTGCCCTTCGTCTCCTGCCTAATTCTGTGGCAGCAATGATAGAAATGGCTTTTGCTTCGCCAATTCCTTTAAACTCTGTAAGTTGTTTAAGTGATAATTTCCCTAAAGCATTTAGGTTGTTTTGAACATGAGCCAAAATTCGTTTACTCAAATCAACAGCACTTTCGTTTCTGCTTCCGGAACCGATAATGATGGCAAGAAGTTCCGCATCACTTAAAGCTGCTTTTCCTTTGAGCATGAGTTTTTCACGAGGTTTGTCGTCTTCTGCCCAATATTTTATTGAAAAAGGAGTGTTTGGTTCCATCTGTTTGGCGTTTATAATAATCTGATTTTAAAATTAATCAATTTATTTAACTATGCAATAATCTTCTTAAAAAAAGCGTTGAACCAAAAATACAAACGATGAAATTACAACTTCTCCCCTCTTTTCTATTACTTTGGATTTTCACGATTAATCCAACTTCTTTTTCGCAGAAATTATCTAATGCGGCTTTAGAATTAACGAAAGATAAAGTGACTTATGACCCATCATATGTTGGTATTAAATATCCAAACGGTGATGTGGCAAAAGACAAAGGAGTTTGCACCGATGTAATTATTCGAGCTTATCGGAAATTAGGCATTGACTTGCAAAAAGAATTACACGAAGATTTGAAAGCGAATTTCTCCAAATACCCAAACTTAAAAAAATGGGGATTAAAAAAACCGGATACTAATATTGATCATCGTAGAGTTCCAAATTTAGAAGTATTTTTTGAACGAAAAGGAGAAAAATTAACCATTACCAATAATGCTTCCGATTATAAAACAGGTGACTTAGTAACTTGGATGATTGGCGACAAACTTCCGCACATCGGTATTGTTACACACAAAAAATCAACCGATGGAAAACGCAATTTAATTGTGCACAATGTTGGAAGCGGACAGGTTTTGGAGGATTGTTTGTTTAGTTGGAAGATTGTGGGGCACTACACTTACAAGCCTAAAAATTAGAGTTAATCTTTCGTAATTTTGTCATTCCGCAGGAATCTCGATCATACTTCACCGCGGCAGTTTAAACGCAATCTTGTCATTCCGTAGGAATCTAAAAAGGCAACATTGTTTTACTTGAGATTCCTACGGAATGACAAACTAGACGTTGCTACACGCAATCTAAAAGTTTCTGAAAAATCTTTGGTTTAATTTTTAACACAGCTTACCCGCTATCTTGTCATTCCGTAGGAATCTAAAAAACTTAGCTTTACTTGATTGAGATTCCTACGGAATGACAAACGAAAGCTTGAACTTTACGAAATCAACTACTTAAAAAAATCATTCCAAAATTCCAAATCAGGATTCATTTCTTTAATCAAATTCAATTTTCTTTCTCTTGATAAGTTTTTAATTTCCTTTTCTCTTTCAATTGCTAATTGAATCCAACCGAACTTTTCATAAAAAATCAAAAAATGAGTATTGTAACGAGCAGTGAAACTATTTGGATTCAGTTTATCTTTATGTTGTTGTAAACGTAATTTCAAATTATTAGTTACACCGGTATATAGAACTGTTTTACTTTTATTTGTTAAAATGTAAACGTAAAAAGTATAAATTCCTTCTGTAAATTCAATCATAGTAAAAATCAATTTAAAAAGTAATCGATTTTGAGATTCCTACGGAATGACAAACTAGACGTTGAGCTTTACGCATACTAAAAGTTTCTGAAACATCTTTGATGTAATCTTTAGCAAAAATTACCCGCAATTTTGTCATTCCGTAGGAATCTCATACTTAGTTTTTCAACAATATTGTCATTTCGTAGGACACAAGCGATAGCGAACTGGCGAAGCAATCTCATCAAAAATGAATTATCTAATTAACCAACTGCTGCACCTCCTCAAAATCCAACCCACCATAATTCCCTGAACTCATCAATAACAGAGCAGAATTATCCAAATTAGTTGAAAATAAAAAATCTTTAAACTCGGTTGGATTTGTGTAAATAATCAAATCATTTCGTTTGAACGATTGTGCGATCTGGTCATACGTTACTTCTTCCAATTGTTTGATTTTTACCGCATCTGGCGAATAAAAAACAACGGCAAGATCGGCAGCATCTAAAGCTCCTTCATATTCTTTTAGAAATTCAGCATTCAAACTACTATAGGTGTGCAATTCTAAACAAGCTACTAATTTTCTATCGGGATATTGATTTTTAACGGCTTTGGTAGTCGCAGAAACTTTACTGGGTGAATGAGCGAAATCTTTGTAGGCTACTTTTCCTTTCCCCTCTGCAATCTTTTCTAATCGTTTAGAGGCTCCTTTAAAACTGGCAATGGCTTCATAAAAATCGGCTTCATCGACACCCATATTTTGGCAAATCCATTTGGCTCCGGCAAGATTATTCAAATTGTGAGCTCCGAATACTTCAATTGGCATTGGTCCTTCAGGAGTATCGAGATAAGTTGTTCCATTTTCAACGGAATAATTGGGTGTTTGATAAGGCAATCTTCGGATGGTGTTGGTCGTTTCTTCGGCTACTTTTTTCACCGTTTCATCTTCTTCATTATACACCAAAATGCCACCTTTTGTAATTTGATTGACAAAAATTTCAAATTGTTCTACATAATTTTCAAAGGTTGGAAACACATTAATATGATCCCAAGCAATCCCGGAAAGTAATGCAATATTGGGTTGATACAAATGAAATTTAGGTCTTCTGTCAATTGGAGATGATAAATATTCATCACCTTCCAAAACGATAAAATCATTTTTTTCGGTTAGATGAACCATCGTGTCAAAACCTTCCAACTGTGCTCCTACCATATAATCGACTTCAATGTTATGATAATGCATCACGTGCAAAATCATTGAAGTAATTGTTGTTTTTCCGTGCGAACCACCAATTACAACACGAGTTTTATTTTTTGATTGTTCGTATAAAAATTCAGGATAGGAATAAATTTTTAAACCCAATTCTTTCGCCTTCAACAATTCTGGATTGTCTGCTTTGGCGTGCATTCCCAAGATAATTGCTTCAATATCTAATGTTATTTTTTCAGGAAACCATCCCATTTCGTCAGGCAAAAGTCCGAACTTTTCTAAACGTGATTTGGAAGGTTCAAAAATAGCATCGTCACTTCCTGTAACGTGATATCCTTTGTGGTGTAAAGCAAGTGCTAAATTGTGCATGGCGGCTCCGCCGATGGCGATAAAGTGGGTTCTCATTTTCTGTTTTCGGTTGTCGGTTTTCAGTTGTCGGTTGTCGGTTGTCGGTTTTTTGTTTAACTGATCACGGACAACGGACAACAGTCAATTATTTTTCAAATTTCTTTTTTAATTCTTCTGCTTTTTTGGGTTGTTTTAATTTGTTTTGATACAAATCGTATAATTTTTGAAATGTTTTTTGGGAATTTCCGATTTCATGGGCTTTTTTTAAATTTGCTTCAGCTTTAGCATATCTTTTGAAATATACATCAATGTAGCCTTTTGCTAAAAATCCATCAACTTTTGACAAACTCATTAATTCATCGGAATATTTCTGTGCTTTTGTCTCGCTTCCGCCTACAATTGCAGGCAATTCAACATATAAAATAACCAAAGCCCATCTCGACTCAATATGTTTTGAATCTAAACTTGCAGCAGTTAAAAAGCATTGTTCAACTTCATCAATCATTCCTAAAGCGATGAATTTGTTTGAATCTTTGGCTTTCATTCCCATTGCACCACCATATTTATAGTGGTAATCTGCATTTTTTGGAAATTGAATTTTTATTTTTTTATAATAAGCAATTGCTTCATCCCAATTTTTTTCTTTACCGGCTATGTCGCCTAAATATTCTAAAGTTTTGGTATGATTTGGATTTGATTTTAAGTGACTTTCAAACAAAACTTTAGCTTCGGCAAATTTTTCCTTTTGGAACAATTGCTCAGCTTTTTCAAAATCTGAATTGGCCATCAGTTGAAATGAAACTAGAAAGAATACCAGTTTTAGAATTGACATAGTTTTTATTTGTATTCAAAAGTAAGGAAATGAAATTAGTTAATTAATAATTTTAGAAATGTTTACCATAAAAAAATCTGCTCCATTACTGAAGCAGATTTTTTAATTGAATTAATAATAAACCTTATTTAACGATAGTTAACTCGTCAATAATGTGTTTAGCACCGGCATATTTTTCGATAATGAATAATACGAATCGGATATCTACATTAATTGTTCTTTGTAATTTGTCATCAAAAATAACGTCTCCAGCCATCGCTTCAATGTTTCCGTCAAACGCTAATCCGATTAATTCTCCTTTTCCATTCAATACCGGAGAACCTGAGTTACCTCCTGTAATATCATTGTCCGAAAGGAAATTTACCGGCATATATCCAGCTTTATCAGCATATTGACCGAAATCTTTTTTGTTATACAAATCAATCAAAGGTTGTGATAAATCAAACTCAGGATCACCTGCTTTATGCTTTTTCACCATTCCTTCTAACGTTGTATAATTGTTGATTTTTGCATCATTTCTTTTGTCAGCAGGTAATGAACGAACTTTTCCGTAAGACAAACGCAATGTTGAATTAGCATCCGGATATAAAATCGGACTTAATTTTGACTCTTGTAAACCAGCCACTAATTTTCTAAAACCTGATTGGTATTTTTCTTCAGCAGCTTTTAACTCGTCCGATTTTTTGTTGTAATGGTCTAATAAATCTGAAGACAATTTGTACAATGGATCGTTATTGATTAATTCTACATTCGGAATTTCTAAAAAGGCTAATAAACGTTCTTTTGAAGTAAATAAACTTAAATCAATTGCGTTTGAAGCATAGCTTGCTAAATCAGTTTTGTTTGCTACTAATTCAGCAACGCTTGGAGCCAATTTATATCCTTTTCCTTTATCAGCATAAAGTGCTAATTGACCAGCCATTACGTCTTTTTCAACAGGCAAATAAACGGTTTCAAATGTTCCTTCAATCATTTCTACTAAACGAGGTTTCATTTGTGTTCTTTGAGCAGCATCTGCTTTAGCATAATTGGTAAGTTGCGTTCCTAAACGACCAGGTAAAACTCCAAAAGCCGAACCACGTAAAAAAGTCATCAAATAATTATCATGTTTAGCTTTTTCATTCGTTAGAGCGTAATAAGCGTTGATGTCTTTTATAACTGTTCCGTATTTTTCTTTATTTGCTTTGCTATTTGCCCATTTATCAAATTTCTTTTCAACTTTTCTTTTAGAATCAGCTGTTTTAAATTGAGAAAGAGCATCAATCATTCCTTGTCGATTCTTCCAATAATTAGCAATTTGAGCATATTTTGAAGCATATTGTAAACGAACTGCATCGTCTTTATCCATGTGCGTTTTCATTTTGTCCATCGACATTTTTGACCCTTCAACCCAAGCAGGATAAGCATATTTTACGTTTTGCTCAATTCCTTCAGCCGGCATCCAACGGTTTGTTCGACCAGGATAACCTAAAATCATTGCAAAATCATTTTCTTGCACACCTTTTAAACTGATTGGTAAATGGTGTTTTGGTTTTAATGGAACATTGTTTTCAGAAAAAGTAGCAGGATTTCCGTTTGTATCTGCATATACTCTGAACAAAGCGAAATCTCCTGTGTGACGAGGCCACTCCCAGTTGTCTGTATCACCCCCAAATTTTCCGATACTTTCAGTTGGAGTACCAACTAAACGAACATCGGTAAAATCTTCATACACAAAATAATAATATTCATTTCCTTGGAAAAACGGACGAACAGAAACAGTATATTTTCCGCCACCGTCATTTTCTTTTTGAATTTTTGCTGTTTCTTGATTGATAGCAGCTTCACGTTCTGCTTCGGTCATTTTATCATTTACAACACCTAAAATTCTTTTCGTTACATCGTCCATACGAACAAAGAAACGCACGAATAAACTTTTTGGCTTTAATTCGGCTTTGCGATTTTGAGCCCAAAATCCGTCACGTAAATAGTTACTTTCAGGCGAAGATAATTCAGCAATTGCATCATATCCACAGTGGTGATTAGTTAAAACCAAACCGTCTTTGGAAATCATTTCTGCCGTACATCCGCCATTAAATTGAACGATTGCATCTTTTAAACTGGAATTGTTTACGCTGTAAATTTCTTCTGCGGTTAATTGCAATCCCATTTTTTGCATATCACGTTGGTTTAGACGTTGAATATGCATTAAAAACCACATTCCTTCGTTAGCAAAAACGGTTGCCGGAGCAAAAGCAATTAATGCCACAAAACTTAAAATAATTTTTTTCATTTTTTGATTCATTTTTAATATTTGCGAATATACTTTAATTTGTATTCAGTAGTTCTTTTTTGTTTCAAAATTCAATTACGTTTTTCTATTTTTTAACTTATTTTTTAGAATTCCATAAAAAAAGCACCTCATTTAGGATGCTTTTGTAAGAAATATATAATTTTTTAATCATTCTTCGTTCAACATTTTCCACAACATATCTTTTAATTCTTGTAAACCTTGTTGTGCAACAGAAGATATAAAATGGTATTTCACTCCCTTGAACTCTTTTTTCATTTGTTTTTCAAGTTCTGCTTTGAGTTCATCATCCAACATATCACATTTGGAAACAACTAAAATTCGATCTTTATCCAACATTTCCGGGTTGTATCGTCGGAGTTCATCTAATAAAATTTCGTACTCTTTTTTGATGTCTGCAGCATCGGCAGGAACTAAAAACAGCAAAATTGAATTTCGTTCGATATGTCGTAAAAAGTAATGCCCGAGTCCTTTTCCTTCGGCAGCACCTTCGATGATACCGGGAATGTCAGCCATTACGAAAGACTGAAAATCTCTGTATGACACAATTCCTAAATTTGGTTTTAACGTTGTAAAAGCATAATCAGCAATTTTTGGTTTAGCTGAAGTCATCACCGAAAGTAACGTTGATTTTCCTGCATTTGGGAAACCTACCAAACCAACATCGGCCAATACTTTCAATTCTAAAGTTACATCGACTTCTTCCACAGGCATTCCGGGTTGAGCATAACGCGGTGTTTGATTGGTTGACGAACGGAAATTCCAGTTTCCTAATCCGCCTTTTCCACCTTTTGCGATGATTTTTACTTCATCGTGCTCAGTAATTTCAAATAAAATTTCGCCTGTTTCCTGATCGCGAACTACTGTTCCCAGCGGGACTTCAACAAATTTATCCTCGCCATCGTGTCCAGTACTTCTTGAGCTTCCACCATCACCACCGTGTCCGGCACGAATGTGTTTAACAAATTTCAAATGAAATAATGTCCAAAGACTTTTGTTTCCTTTTAAATAAACGTGACCACCTCGACCACCGTCTCCACCATCGGGACCACCTTTTTCAATGAATTTTTCACGGTGAAGATGCGAAGAACCCTTCCCTCCTTTTCCCGATGAAACATATATTTTTACGTAGTCTACAAAATTTCCTTCAGTCATTTTTTTTGTTTTCTGTGGTCGGTTGTCTTTTATCTGTTGTCTGAAACAAACTGATTACTAAAACTGCTTACTGACCACTAATTCATTATTCTTTTAAGTTGTTGATAAGAATTTTATCAATTTTAACGCCATCCATATCAATTACTTCAAATTCTAGTTTGTTCCAAATTAATTTTTGTCCTTGTTTTGGAATATTTCCTAATTCGGTGATGATAAATCCGCTTACAGTCGTTACATCATAATCGTTAATGTGCTCATCCATATCAAAATAAGTCAAAAAGTCGTGCAGAGAATAATGTCCGTCAACTAACCAACTTCCATCTTCACGAGAGACCAATTTAAATTCCTCTTCATAAAAATCGGATGCATCTCCAACCAACGCTTCTAAAATATCATTCAACGTGATTATTCCTTGAAAAACTCCGTGTTCATCAACAATTAACGCATAGTGAACTCTGGATTTTTTAAAAATTTCAAGAGCTTTGTAAGCTGAAGTATGTTCAATTAAATAAACAGGTTCTTTTATTATTGCTTTTAAATCAAATTCACCCTTTTCAAAAATTGTAAATAAATCTTTCAATAAAACGATACCTTCTAAATCGTCCAAATTCTCTTTACAAACAGGATAAAATGAATGTAAATCTTCTAACACTTTTGCTTTTAATTCACTCATCGAATCATTCAACGAAAGATAATCAACCGAAGAACGATGGGTCATCAGCGAGTTAACTTTTCGATCACCAATATGAAAAACACGTTCCACAATGTCTTGCTCAATCTCTTGAACTTCACCCACTTCTGTACCTTCTTTTATAATGGCTTTGATTTCTTCTTCCGTCACTTTTCCATCAGCAGTTGGTTTAATTCTGAATAAATCTAAAATGAATTCTGTTGAAATAGTCAAAAGCCAAATGAACGGAGCTGTAATTTTTGAAACAATTTTCATCGGAACAGCCACTGCCTTTGCAATTGCTTCCGGATAATTTAAACCGATTCTTTTTGGAACCAATTCACCCAAAACGAGTGAAAAGAAGGTCAAAACAACAACAACAATTCCAACCGCCAGCGAATCTGCATAAGGTTTTAAAATTTCAAAACCGGCTACAAACGTTTTTACATCGGTCGTAATTTTATCTCCCGAATAAATACCGGTTAAAATCCCGATTAACGTGATTCCGATTTGAACGGTTGACAAAAATTTGTTGGGAGAATTCGCCAAATCCAATGCTACTTTCGCAGCAGGATTTCCTTTTTTAGCAGCAGTTTCTAAACGACTTTTTCGAGCTGAAATTAGTGCGATTTCGGACATCGAAAAAACACCATTCAATAAAATTAAAAATAAAATTATTAAAATTTCCATATGTATTTTTTAGCAAAAAAAGAGCAACATTTCCGATGAACCGGATGAAGCTCCTTTTAATTTTGCAAATATCTAAAAAAAACAGCACTAATTTGCCAATTTTTAGATAAATAAGTATTTATTTTAAGTTATCGAATACAAAATTCAACCGTTCGTTTACTTCTGTAATTGAACCTATTCCGTCTACCGAATGAAATTTACCTTGTTGGTTGTAATATTCCATTAACGGAGCTGTTTTTTCATTGTATTCTTGGTAACGATTTCTAATTTTTTCTTCGTCTTGATCGTCTGCTCTTCCCGAAGTTATTCCTCTTTTCAATAAGCGTTGAACTAAAATTTCATCATCCGCTTCTAAAGCAACTGTAGCTGTAATTTCTTGATTTTTAGAATCTAAAAAAGCATCCAACGCTTCGGCTTGAGCAATTGTTCTCGGGAAACCATCAAATAAAAATCCGGCAGAATTAGGATTATTATCTACTTCGCTTTGCAACATTTGAATGGTCACTTCATCCGGAACTAAATCGCCTTTGTCCATAAATGTTTTGGCTAATTTTCCTAAATCGGTGTCATTTTTTATATTGAATCGAAAAATATCTCCGGTAGACAAGTGAGTTAAATTGTATTTTTCTTTTAAAAATTCAGCTTGTGTACCTTTTCCCGCACCCGGTTTTCCGAAAAGAACGATGTTAATCATTTTAAAATGGATTGTTGGATTGTTAGATTATTAGATTTTTGGATAGTTATATTTATTCTGCAAGTTGATAAACGTCTGGTAAATTTCTACCCAAACCATCATAATCAAGACCGTAGCCTACGATGAATTTGTTTGGAATTCGAATTCCGACATAATCAATTTTGATGTTTTTTTTGTATGCATCGGGTTTCAAAAACAAAGTGGCAATTTTAAGATGTTTTACATTTTGATCTTTAAAAATTGCTTTTAATTCTTCAATTGTATTTCCGGTATCGATGATATCTTCAACAATGACTACCGTTCTTCCTTCTAAATTTTGGTTTAAACCGATTAATTGTTTTACGTCATTGGTGGTTTGGGTTCCTTCATAAGAAGTCATTTTTACAAAACTCACTTCACACATTCCGCGATATTCTTTCATTAAATCCGACAAAACCATAAAAGCTCCATTTAAAACACCAACAAAAACGGGCACTTCATCAAAAAAATCGTCGTCCATTTGTTTGGCTAAATTTTTAATTGCAAAATTCAATTCTTCCGAAGAAATAAACGGTACAAATGTTTTGTCGTGAAGGTGTATCATATTTGTGGTTTTTAATAAAGTGCAAATTTAAGGAAGTCTTCAGTATTACGAAGTAAGAATTTCGACTTTTTTGTAAAATTGGTATATTTACCGAATGAACTCGATAATGTATCAAAAAGTTGAAGGAAGCACCCCTCACGTAAAAAGTAGAGTTATGGTAAGTAATTTTGCTATGAAGAGTGAAGAAAATTTGAAAGAATTGATTTCGATTGCTTTTGATATTACACACGAATTGCACGTCAAAGCCTTTTGGAGTTTGGATTTAGTAGGTGAAAAAAAGTTAAAATTACTTGTCCCTTATATTGATGAATTTTGCGAAGTTTTACCAAAAATTAAAAATGATTCTTCGTTGCGACCTGCGACTCGAATTGCGATGTTTTTAGCGAAAAGCAATCATCGAAAAAACGGAATTAATTTATCAAAAGAGCAAGAACATATTCTTATTGAAGCGTTGATTGACCGATTAATTCAAGACGAAAAAGTAGCTTCTAAAGCCTACGCAATGAAAGCTTTATTTGTCTTAGGAAAAAATACGATTGGATATATGAGGAGTTAAAACCAATATTAAGTCAGGATTATTCGAATCATTCTGCGGGTTATAAAGCGGCGGCGAGGAATATTTTGAAACGATTGAAATAAGTTTTATATTTGATGTAGAAATAATTTTGAAATGAACATTCAAGAAAAAAAGCGAGCCATTATTGATAAAATCAATCAATCTAATTCTGATGATTTTATTTCAAGAATTTATTATGATATTATTCGTGATAAAACGTGGGATGAAACTGAGGAAGGCAAAGATTTAATCCTAAAATTATTAGACAAATCGTCAAAAGAAATAAGAGAGGATAAAAAGGAATCTTTTTTTGATGTTGTAAATGAAGCTAAAGAAAAGTACGGTTTGAAATGATTAAAGTTGAAATTTCAAGCTTAGGAAAATCTTCATTTGCAGATGTTTCTGAATTTATTTTATTTTTATGGGATAGCAAAACGCTTAATCAATTTATTAATTTAACTGAGAAAAGTGTCGTTCAACTTCAAAAAAATCCCGAATCAGGAAAACCTTTTACAAAAAATATTCGAAAAATTGTGCTTCATAAAAACGCTTCAATGTTTTATGAATATGATGAAACTGAACAAATAATCAGCATCTTGCTATTCATTGACAACCGTCAAAACCCAAAAGATTATTTAAAATTGTTGTGATTTTGAAAGTGTAAAAATTGTTCGAAATAATAATTTTACGTACATTTGTAAAAATTACACGTATGAATACCAAGCTCACATTATCACTAAACAAAGAAATCATTGAGAAAGCTAAAATCTATGCCAAAGGCACAGGAAGAAGCTTATCTGAAATGGTGGAGAATTATTTTAAAAATTTGGTTTCAAAAGCAGAAAAAAATACTGATGACAGTAATGATATTGACGAACGATTAAAAAGAATTACTGGAATTGTTACTTTGCCAGATGATTTTGACATTGAAAAAGCCAAAGAAGAATACCATAAAGAAAAATATGGTTTATGAAAAATATTTTTCTCGACACCAATGTTTTGATGGATATTTTAGCTAATCGACAACCTTTTTACAAATCATCCTCTGAAATTTACAAACTTGGATTAAGAAAAAAAGTTGTTCTTTTTACTTCATCAAACACTATTTCTACGTTGCATTATTTATTAAAAAAATTTACAACTGAAGAAAACATTAGAAAATCGTTGGATGAAGTTACTACTGTTCTTTCGATAATTTCTGTAGATATAAATATCATCAAAAAAAGCCTAAAATCCAATCACAAAGATTTTGAAGATGCCATTCAAATTGTTTCCGCACAATCAATAAATAATATGGATTGTATTGTCACTAGAGATTTAAAAGATTATAAATTTGCAGAAATAAGCGTTTTAACGCCTGATGATTTTTTGAGCACCATTGAATAAAAATTATGTATGGACAAGTCGCGACTTGTCCCTACAAGAAATAACAAACAACAACACAATGAATTATTTTTCATCCGATTTTAAATTAGGAATTTTGGGAGGAGGTCAATTAGGCAAAATGCTTTTGGCTGAAACCCGAAAATTTGACATACAAACTTTTGTTTTAGATCCAAGCCCGGAAGCTCCTGCACAATTTGGTTGCAACCAATTCTTTGAAGGAAGTTTGATGCATTTTGAAACCGTTTATCGTTTCGGTAAAATGGTTGATTTACTAACTATCGAAATCGAAAATGTAAATTTGGAAGCTCTTCTTAAATTAGAAGAAGAAGGCTTGCCGATTTTTCCTTCTCCAAAAACATTACATCAAATTCAAAATAAAGGAAGACAAAAGGATCATTATGCGGATAATGACATTCCAACTTCAAATTTCAAACGATTTGTGAGTTTAAAATCATTATTGGAATCCATTAAAAAAGATGAACTGGAATTTCCTTTTGTATGGAAATGTGCTCAATTTGGTTACGACGGAACCGGTGTTAAAATTTGTCGTTCTGCTTTAGATTTAGTCAAACTTCCTGATGTAGAATGCATTGCAGAAGATATGGTTCCGTTTAAAAATGAATTAGCGGTCATTGTGGCTCGTTCTGTTTCCGGTGAAGTAAAAACCTATCCTGTGGTGGAAATGGAGTTTCACCCTGAAGCCAATCAAGTAGAATATGTGATTTGTCCGGCTAGAATTGACGAAAAAGTGGCTCTAAAAGCTCAAGAAATTGCATTAAAAGTTTCAGAATCATTTAATCACGTTGGTTTATTGGCGGTTGAACTATTTCAAACCGAAAACGATAAAATTTTGGTTAACGAAGTAGCTCCACGACCACACAATTCAGGACATTACAGCATTGAAGCCAGTTATACTTCTCAATTTGAAAATCATCTACGTGCCATTTTAGATTTACCTTTGGGAAATACCGCTAGTAAAGTTGCCGGAATAATGGTAAATTTGGTGGGTGAAGAAGGCTTCTCCGGTCAAGTGATTTATGAAAACATCGAAAAAATCATGGCTATTGATGGAGTAACTCCTCATATTTATGGAAAAAGAGAAACTCGACCTTTCCGAAAAATGGGTCACGTAACGATTGTGAATGAAGATATGGTGGTAGCGAGAAGAATTGCAGAGGAAGTGAAGAATAGTATTAGAGTAATCAGTGGTCAGTCGCAGTAATCAGTCGCAGTTCGCAGCATAAAACTAATTAACTTGAAACATAAAACTTGAAACATTAAACTTGAAACATTAAACTTGAAACAAAAAATAATGAGCAAAGTAGCCATAATAATGGGAAGTATATCCGATATGCCGGTTATGCAGGAAGCCATCGACATCTTAAAAGGATTTGATATCGAAACTGAAGTAGATATTGTTTCGGCACACCGAACACCGGAAAAATTGTTTGATTTTAGTAAAAATGCTCACACGCGTGGCATTTCGGTAATTATTGCCGGAGCCGGTGGTGCAGCACATTTGCCGGGAATGGTTGCTTCGATGTCGCCATTGCCAGTGATTGGCGTTCCCGTGAAATCAAGTAATTCTATTGATGGTTGGGATTCGGTTTTGTCGATTTTACAAATGCCGAGCGGTGTTCCGGTAGCGACAGTTGCGTTGAACGGAGCCAAAAATGCCGGAATTTTAGCCGCACAAATTATCGGAAGTTACGATAAATGTGTGTTGGATAAAATTATTTTTTATAAAGAAAGTTTGAAAGAAGCGGTTCTGAAAGCTTCGGAAGGATTGAAAAAGTAGGGACAAGTCGCGACTTGTCCGTACAGATTTCAATAAATTATTTATTCTTCATCCATTTCTTCTTCAAAAACGATATCCGCCTGGTATTCTCCTTTATCAAAGTCAGATTTAGAAAGCCAATATTCTGAAGTGATTAATTTGTATTGGTTTGAACCTAAAGATTCCAATTCCCACACAATATCATTTGCTTCCGGAAATGGTTTGCTTCCTGAAAGTTGTTCGGGAAATAACCGTTTCAATAAAGCACTTTCACCTAAGCCTTGAGCTAGAATTTTCAGGATTTGTTCTTTTCCTAATTCGCTTTTATCATCTTCATTATCAGCGATAATCTCACAGTTTAAAATTGTAGCGGTTGCATTCGGAAATTTTCCGTTGTAAGCTAGATACAATAATTGGTTGATGTGAAATAAAGGTTCGTGCAAATCAATTTCAGGATATTCTTCGCAAACTTTATCCAAAAGCATATCGTTTGAAATTTGTGAAATCTGACCTTCGTTTAATTCCTCGCTTAATTTATAAGTCAATAGAATAACAGCAGCATCGGTTGGTTCTTCATCGGTGATGGCCATTTTCAGATATTCCAAAAGGTTTTCTTTTGCAATCGTTTCAGGGTCTGGAAAATTAAATAATTCCAATAATTTTAAATAATCTTGTTCGTTCCAGTATTCCGGAATTTCATTTACATTCAAAATGCTATTAATCGTGACGTTGTATTTCATTTTTTAAATTCAATTAATTGAAAAGGTAGTGAAATTTAATGAGGAAAGATAATTATTCTAAAATAAACCCTAATTCTTCGATTGATAAAACGTATCGAAATCCGTACTTTTGAAAAATAAAAAATTGAATTTATGTTAACCGAAGTATTTCAAACCAAACACAACACAGCACCTTTTTCGCAAATAAAATTAGAAAATTATAAACCGGCTTTTGAAGAAACGATTGCAAAAGCAAAGGCAGAAGTTGATGAAATCGTCAATAATACTGAAGCTCCTACTTTTGAAAATACGATTGAAAGATTAGATTTTTCAGGTGAAGCGTTGGATCGATTATCGTCACTATTTTTTAATTTAAATTCGGCTGAAACGTGTGATGAAATGCAGAAAATCGCTCAAGAGGTTTCGCCTTTGTTGACCGCTTTCAGCAATGATATTTCGTTGAATGAAAAGTTATTTAAACGTGTGAAAGCCGTTTATGACCAAAAAGATAAATTGACTTTAACGACCGAACAAGCAACTTTATTAGATAAAAAATTCAAAGGTTTTTCTCGAAATGGAGCGTTACTTTCGGAAGAAGATAAATTGAAATTACGAGAAATTGACACTGAATTAGCCAAATTAAAATTGACGTATGGCGAAAATGTTTTAGCCGAAACTAACAATTATCAATTACACATTACCAACGAAGCTGATTTAAAAGGTTTGCCTGATGGAACCAAAGAAATGGCGGCAAGTTTAGCCAAATCGAAAGGATTGGATGGTTGGGTTTTTACGCTGGATTTCCCAAGTTATTTGCCATTTGTGACTTATGTTGAAAACCGTGAATTACGAAAAGAAATCGCTATAGCAGCCGGAAAAAAAGCTTTTCAAAATAATGAATTTGACAATAAAGAGAATGTCAAACGCATTGTAGAATTGCGTCATAAAAGAGCGAATTTATTGGGTTATGAATCGCATTCGCATTTTGTTTTGGAAGAACGAATGGCTCAAAATCCGGAAAAAGTGAAATCGTTTCTGAACGATTTGTTGGAAAAAGCAAAACCCGCTGCTCAAAAAGAATTTGCTGAATTGACAGCTTTTGCGAAGGAAATTGATGGAATCGATCAGTTAGAAAAATGGGACGGCCCTTTTTATTCGGAAAAACTGAAGCAAAAATTATTTAGTTTGGATGATGAATTGTTGAAACCCTATTTCAAATTGGAAAATGTGTTGAATGGAGCTTTTACGATTGCTGAGAAATTGTTCGGAATTACATTTAAAGAAGTTTTTGACATTGATAAATACCATAATGATGTGCAGACTTTTGAAGTTTTAGACTTCGAAGGAGAATTAGTTGCGATTTTTTACGCTGATTTTTTTCCAAGAAAAGGAAAACGAAATGGTGCTTGGATGACATCTTTTAAACCGCAATATAGTAGAAATGGTGTGAACGAAAGACCACACGTTTCGATTGTGTGCAATTTTACGCCACCGTCAGAAACGAAACCTTCCCTCCTAACGTTTAACGAAGTGACGACTTTGTTTCACGAATTCGGTCACGCGTTGCACGGTATGTTGGCAAATACTACGTATCCGAGTTTGTCAGGAACATCAGTCTATTGGGATTTTGTGGAATTGCCAAGTCAAGTGATGGAAAACTGGTGCTACGAACCCGAAGCGTTGGCTTTGTTTGCAAAGCATTATTTAACCGGCGAAGTGATTCCGCAACAGTATGTGGAAAAAATCAAGGAAAGTGCGAGTTTCTTGGAAGGAATGGCGACGATGCGTCAGTTGAGTTTTGGGTTGTTGGACATTGCCTATCACGCCAAAGTACAAACGATTGATGATGTAAAAGCATTTGAAAAAGCTGCTTTTGAAGGGACTTCTTTGTATCCTGATGTGGAAGAAAATTGTATGAGTACGTCTTTTTCGCATATTTTTCAAGGTGGCTATTCGTCGGGTTATTACAGTTATAAATGGGCGGAAGTTTTGGATGCCGATGCGTTTGCTTATTTTCAGGAAAAAGGAATTTTTAATCCAGAAGTGGCGACCAAATTTAAAGATAACGTTCTCTCAAAAGGTGGAACGGAATTACCTATGGAATTGTATAAAAAATTTAGAGGTCAGGAACCGAAAGTTGAGGCGTTGTTGAAGAGAGCGGGGTTGGTCTAGATTTTCAGATTGTTAGATTATTAGATTGTTAGATTGTTAGATTGTTAGATTTTAGAAACCGAAGTTAGTGCTTCGGTTTTTTTAATAATGTTTTGATTAAACAATTTGAATAGCAATTTGAGGATAACTAACATACTTCTCAAAACTATTCCCCTCTTAGCACTTCTTCGCGTTAAGGATTGAAGTGGAAAGCCCGGAGCAAAAAAATGCCAATTTTCTTAAGCCAAAAAAGCGACCAGAGGAAGCTCTTTTTGGGTTAAAGAAAATGGCATTTTTTGCGAGGACTTGTAACGAAAAGCCTGACCCGTAGCTTGCGGAGGGTAACGCCCAAATTAAAATTAGTTTCGGTTTATTGTATAAAAAAAGCCACCTCGCGGTGGCTTTTGTATGCATTGAAATGTGGAATTAGTTTTTCACAATTTTGATTGTTTTTACAGCTCCTTCAACGGTTACTTTTACGAAGTAATTTCCGGTTGGAAGCGATGTCATATCAATTTGGGTTGTGTTTGCATTCACATTTTTTGTCATAAGCGTTTGACCTAACATATTGATTAAGGCAACATTTGTGATGTCGTTGTTGTATGAAACAGTTACGAAATCGCTTGTTGGGTTTGGATATGCTTTTAAGGAAACTAGGTTGAAATCGCCTGTGCTTAACGTTACTTCTACAGTAATTGCAAGAGCTTCGCTAGTACATTCGCCCACGGTTTGCGTTACAAAATACGTTGTATTATCTTCTGCAACTGTGGTTGATGGGATTTGTTCTTGTAGATTATCGTCTGAATACCAGATTAAGTTTTCACCATTTACAACTAAATCAGCAAGGGTTTGACCTTCTGAAAGTGTTTGAAATGCATTTCCGGTTGGAGCTGCTACTGTGTTAACTGTAACTTCAACTATTTCTTCTGTAAAACATCCGGTTGTTGTATTGGTTGCTCTAACGGTATAAGTTGTTGTTTGAGTTGGTGTAACATCGATTGAACTTGTTGCTAAGTTACCCGGTGTCCATAACCATTCTATGGCAGAAGCATCTCCTGTAACATCAAAAACAACGTTTAATCTTTGTAATGAAGTGGATGGTGTTACAGATGCAGTAGCTACTAAATCTTGCAATGTTGTTACTGCAGAATCTGTAGATGTTATTGCCGAAATTGTCATTGGTTGTGCTGTAGCGGTGTAATAGGTAATTGCGTTATTTGTTGAGTCAGCTCCATCTTGTCTAACATCGATAATTATGTTTGAAACTCCGTCCCAAACATAAGGTGTATCAAACGTGATGGTGTTTAAGCCAATCGCATGTTCATACGTTGCAGGACCATAAACAGTTGTAAAACCTGAAGTTGCAAAAGATGACACAGTTGTTTCGGTTGTGGTTCCAATTCTTATTGAAAAGTTTGTAACATTTGTTCCTGAACCAATTGTTGTAATTTCATAGGTTATTGCATTAATTGATCCGGCTGAAAACCCAGCTGCTTGAAGCTCTGCAGCAGTGTAAATGGTTTGATTCCAATATTGATCCCAACGATTACAAAATGCTGTTGGTTGAGTTGTTGCAGAAGTTAATGTTGTATCTGTTCCCAAAACAACCGTTTCTAATAAAGTTGCAGATAATGTTGATGATTCTCCTGCACAAATACTGGTATCATCACTAACAGTAATAACCGGTTCCGGATTAACAGTTACTGTTAATTCTGTAGTTGTTTCACACAATGCTCCTGCAGATTGAGAAGCAGTTAATGTATAGATTGTTGTTTCAGAAGGATTAAATACCCATCCGTTTTCAGCATCACCAGTTACATTTGTAGATGGGGACCAAACATATGTATCATAGTCTTCATCTCCTATTTCGATGATTAAAGCTTCAGAAGTTTCTCCCGGACAAATTGCTAAATTGTCTGAACTTAATGAAAAATCAGGAGCGGCTGTAACTGTTGCAATAACTTCTGTTCTTTCAGAAGCACAACCTGTAGAATATTTTACATCATAAAAGTAGTAATACGTTCCGGTAGTAGTTCCGCCCCATTCTGAAGAGGTAACACTAACAACACCATCAGATCCTACATAAGGGAATGCTAAGGTTGATGAATCTCTAATTAAATTAACACCAGAGAATGCTTTAACTAAAATTCTATACCCTGTTCCAGCAGGTACTGTAAAACTAAGAGGTACTATATTTGGAGTTGTTGTACCTCCAGCAGCAATATTAATATTTCCTGTTGAGTATAATTCTACTAAATTTGAATCCGTTACTTTAATGTCGATTGTACCGGTTGTAGTTGAATAAACTGAAACTGACTGTAAGTCAACTGAATCTGTTGCATTGAAAACAATTCCCCAATTTGCTATAGAAGATCCTGTAGCTGATGCCGGTGGAGCCGGTTTTCCAGCAGATTCAGTTGAACCTGTTGCACTTTCTACCCAAAAAGAAGTAGTTTCAGTTAAAACTGGTGTTGTGAATGTTTCACCGGTTGCTAATAATTCGCCTCCTGTTTCTGCAATATACCATTTAATTGTGCCTGCACTTGCCGTTGCAGACAAATCTACTGTTCCTTGACCACAAACTGAACCTGGAGTAGTTTCAGTAATTACAGGTGGATTACATTCTGTTTTAAAACTTACAGAATCGGATGTCCAATCGCTAAAGGTATCAGAACCACAGTTCGATCTAACCCAAACAAAATAAGTTGTACTAGACTCTAACTCATCAATTTCAGCAGTTAAGATTCCGGCACCAACTTCTCCGGAAGGAGTTGTTCCAGCTAAAGGAGCTGTGTTTTCTGTTGAATAATAGTATTGGTAACCTTCACTTGGTTCTGTGATGGAAGCTGCCCAATTTATAGTTGCAGTAAATGGCGAATTTGCCTCTGCTGTAACATTAGACGGTGGTAAACAACTTGGTGTTTCAATTACGGTTAGTTTATAATCTTCTGCTTCAGTTCTTGTATTTGCGTTCGCACATGCATCTGGAGCGATTGCATTAAAATCAATTCTAACTCGCATTCTGTAATCGCCTAATTGCGTTCCTGCAGGAATTTCAAAGCTTCCTGATTGATTTCCACCAAAAGCTGTTGTTACAAAAACTCGTTCTGTTGCGTTATCAAAAACTAAATCATTGTTCCAATCTACCCAAATACTAGTTCCTACTGTTCCACCAACAATTGCTGTAGAAAAGTTAACTATTCCGGTTTCATATTGACTAACAGTTGCTGTGTCATAATTATCTTGATAACCTCCGGTTGTATATCCAGAACCTAGATTAGAGATATTTGTTGATCCTCCTGTTGTTGAAAAATTATCAATATAGGATAAAGGAGATGTAGATGAAGGAACACAATATCCTGTTAAGAATGAAATTGAAATCCAATTACTGAATTCGCCATCACAATTTGATCTTAAATAAAAAGTATAGTTTGTATTTGGTGTCAATGTTTGAAAATCAGTAAAAAGAGTACCGTCGGGTAAATTTCCATTTGATTCAAGTCCGGCCGCACCGCTTTCTGGCTCTCCGCTAGTTCTCAATTCATATTCAAATCCAATTGATTCTGAAACAGGTTCATTCCACTCTAAATTTACTGAATTAAATGTAAGAGAATTAAATGACAGATTCAAAGGCACTGTACAAGTTGGCACTACTGCCGAAAGAGATATATTATCTACCGCTGCTGGTGGATTTGCACCTCCTGAACCATCGTTTTTCCAAACAAAAACTAAGCGTTTAGTTGAACCAGCAACATAAGCAATTTGTGCAGCACTAAAAGTATAATTTACATTTGTTGTTTCAGTTGGCTCAGATGTACCATTGCGTTGTAATAAAAAATAACCTGTTGTTCCATTTGTATAACCTGGCCATCCTGTAGTGGCTGTATTGGTTGTTGTTGGCCCTACATTAGAAGGAACAATTTCTGTGTCCATTACATAAACTAACATATTATCCCAGTTACCATCATTTCCATTGGCTCTCCAATCGAAATTTAATGTAATTGTTTCAGCACCCGCAGGAAAAGCAACATCTCTGTAAAATGAAGCACGACTGATGGCGTTATTTGTATAAGCCCATGAAGTCCCTGTATCATTGGAAACATAAGCTCCCGCAGATCCGGTAAACCAACCAGGAGCTGAACCAACAGTCCACGTATTTGTAACATCTCCAACTGGAGTCCATCCATTGGCTTCAAAAGTTGAACCATTTTCAAATCCTCCTTCTGCAGAAGGATTAATCAAAACAGTTTGACCAATTGCATTTTGTCCAAATAAAAAGACAAATAGGCATAGAACATAAAAAATGTTGTTCATCGTTACTGTTTTAACAGCTCGAAAACAACTTAAAATTGTAATAATTTTCATTAATAAATATTTTGGTTAATAAATATAAAACTATATGTTTTAAACACAACTTGAACTACATTTTCAATGTTTAACCTTTTCAAAACACTATTTTTTGTGTAAAAGTTAAATTATATTCATTATTAATTCATAAAAGATTAATAGAATGAATATTTTACATTTTTTTTAGATTTATAAAAATGCAAAAAAAATAAACTTTCATTTTTTTTTGAAAGTTTAAAAACTTTTATATATATTTGCTTCATGGAATTCAAAGAAGCAAAAAATAAATTCGTTCAAACCTGGGGAGCTTTAGGTTCGCAATGGGGAATTAACAAAACCATGGCTCAGATTCATGCGTTGTTGATGGTTTCGCACGAACCGATTTCGATGGAAGACATTATGGATGAATTGCAAATTTCTCGTGGAAATGCTTCAATGAATTTAAGAGCTTTGATGGATTGGGGAATTGTTTATAAAGAATACAAAGCCGGTGAACGAAAAGAATTTTTTACTGCCGAAAAAGATTTAGACGAATTGGCCGTAAAAATTTCGAGAGAACGCAGCAAACGTGAAATTAAACCCGCTTTGAAAGTGTTGAAAGAAGTTTCCGCATTAAAATCTGATGGAACAGCTGCCGAAAAACATTTTGTTGATCAAACCACTAAATTGTATGATTTTGTGTTGAAAGCTGATAATGTTTTGGATAAAATCACTGAATACAAAGACAATTGGTTGGCGAAATTGGTTGTGAAAATAATGAAGTAAATTTTTTTAATAATAACTTTCATTTTTTTCTGAAAGTTTAAAACAATAAATAAGATGAGAAAATTAGTCATAGCAGCAGGAACAGGATTTTTAGGAAATGTTTTGATAAATCATTTCAAAAACAAATTTGAAGAAATTGTAATTCTGACCCGAGGAGAATCTAAAAATTTCAACACAATCAAATATGTGACTTGGAATGCTAAAACATTTTCAGGTTGGGAAAAAGAGTTAGAAAACACTGATGTTTTAATCAATCTTACAGGAAAATCTGTTGATTGTCGATATACTGAATCTAATAAAAATGAAATTTTAAACTCTAGAATCGATAGTACAAAAATTCTAAATCAAGCGGTTTTGGAATGTAAAAACCCTCCTTTACATTGGTTAAATTCGTCAACTTCTACAATTTACAGACATTCAACTGACAAAGAAATGGATGAATTTGAAGGAGAAATTGGAAATGATTTTTCGATGAATGTAGCCAAATCATGGGAAGAGTCATTCTTCGAAATTGAAACACCTAAAACCATAAAAACAGCACTCAGAACATCAATAGTTTTAGGAAAAAAAGGCGGAGCATTTCTTCCTTTAAAAAATTTGACAAAATTTGGTTTTGGTGGTAAACAAGGTAATGGAAATCAATTCGTAAGCTGGATTCATGAAAAAGATTTTGCAAGAGCAATCGAATTTATTATTAATAAAAAAATTATTGGAGTCATAAATATTGTTTCTCCAAAACCTATCAAGAATAACGATTTTATGAAAACACTCCGAAAAAGTCTAAATGTTGCAATCGGCATTCCTGTTGATGAGATACTTTTAAAAATAGGAGCAAAATTAATTGGCACAGAATCCGAATTGGTTTTGAAAAGCAGAAATGTTATTCCAAAAAGACTGAAGGAAAACGGCTTTAATTTTGAATATGACAATTTAAAAAAAGCATTTGACAATTTAATAAAACAACCATGAACCTCAACATTCTCTCCTACTCCATTTACCTTTCCATAACAGCCATTATAATTTTTGTGGTAGGACAAATTTTGTACAGAAACGGAAATATTTTTGTGTCACAATTGGTTCCCAATCACGAAGAATTATGTAAAAAAGTGAATAAAAATTTATTGCTGGGTTATTATTTACTGAATCTTGGTTATTGTGCGATTACGATTTTGAGTTGGGAGAAAATCGAAACAGTAAATCAATTGGTTGGAATTATCGCTTACAAAACATCAATTATCCTTTTTATCATCGGAATTCTGCATTACCTCAACATTTTTATGATTACAAATTACATTAAAAAATTAATCAATTAATCTTTATATTATGGAAACCACAAAAACACTTCTCGCCTACGCAATCTATCTTCCGGTTGCAATTGCATTAACTATTTATGTTTCAAAAACGTTGTTTAAAAACAGTTTGATTTATATGACCGACATATTTAAAGGTCGCGAAGAAATCGCCAAAGCCACCAACAAATTATTTGAAACCGGTTTTTATTTACTCAACATCGGATTTGCTTTAAAAATTATGGAAATGAATTTATACAACAATTCATATCAAGTTATGATTGAAGAATTGACCAGCAAAATTGGTGGTTTTTCTATTTATTTAGGAATTATGCTTTTCATCAATTTGTATTTATTTTTCAGAGGAAAAAGAAAAGCGAGTCAGCCACAAGTAGAAGAACGAATTGTATTTAGAGGATAATCTAAGGCACCTGACAGGTTTCAAAAACCTGTCAGGTCTAAAAAGATCAAAAAAATGACAACAACAATTGTTACCACCAAAATAAAAGCACCAATTGAAACTGTTTTTGATATAGCTAGAAACATTGATATTCATCAACTTTCTGCGGCAAAATCAAATGAAAAAGCGATTGATGGAAAAACGACTGGCTTAATTGAATTTGATGAAACCGTTACCTGGAGTGGCAAACATTTTGGCTTGCAACTTTTGCATAAAAGCAGAATTACAAAATTCCATTTTCCAACTTATTTTGTAGATGAAATGGAAGAAGGTCATTTTAAATCATTCAAACACGAACATTTTTTCCAAACGGAAAGTGATTACACTATTATGATTGATCGATTAGAATATGAAACTCCTTTTAGAATCTTGGGAGTCATTTTTGATAGAATTGTTTTGAAAAAGTATTTGACAAATTTCATCAAAACAAGAAATAAAATTTTAAAAAACATAGCTGAAAATCCACAATAAGTATAACTATCCCATTACACCTGACAGGTTTTTGAAACTTGTCAGGTCTAAAACAACAAAACCAACCAAATTATCGGCACACTTTCCACCCAAAATGAAGTGTAATACTTATCTCTTTTAAAAGTAGTAAATCCAATAAAAAGTGCAGTTATAATGGCAACTGCAAAATTTGAAATTTCAATCTTATCTTTAAAAAATTCTAAAAAAACAAAAGAAACTAACAAACTAATTCCGAACAGCTTGGCTTTAAAAACTCCAAATCGTTGCGGTATTGTTTTGAGGGTTTTATCATCTGTTTCACTGTCTAAAATTTCAAAAGGAATCATTAAAGAAATGACAATCAAAAATCGTTGAAACAAAATAATTTTTTCATCATCAGAGAATGCGTTGTGCTGAATAATTGGTGCATAAACCGTAATTGCTGTCACACAAAAACTGACCAAAAACAATTTCCAAAAACCAAATTTTCGCAAAAATGGGTAAAGTACAACCAATAATCCTATTTTGATGAAATAAATTTGAAGAGAATTATTCAATTGTAAAAAATAAAAAAGTGTGGCAATTGCAGAAAGAAATGTCAATCCAACTAAATAGCGATTTTTATTTAAATCGAAATTTCCTTTTTGAAAAGCTTCAAAATATTTTAAAAAATTATAACCTACAATTGTTCCGAAAAAGATGGTCAATTCTAAAGTTGTATCGTTTGAAAGCTGAAGCGAAATTTCAGTTATTCGAACCAAAGAAAAAATCGCAACCGCAATATGCAACGAAGATTGAATGTAAAAATCGAGTATGTTTTTGAAAATTTTCAAATTAGGAAGATCAATTTTTCTGCAAGAAACAGCTTTTTACTGAAAATGCCATAAAAAAAAGGAGCTTGAATGAACAAACTCCTTTTGAATTTATATTTTTAAAAATCTATTTTTTAATAATTTTGAAATTTTGAATTTTACCTTCCGTTTCTAATTGTAATAAGTAAGTTCCGTTTGGCAATTCAGGCATCACTAATTCAGATGAATCTAAAATTCCATTTCGTATTAATTTTCCATCTAAAGAATATAAAGTATAATTTACTCTTCCAAAAGAGTGAATTACATTGATACTACTCTCAAACGGGTTTGGATAGAGTACAAAACCTGATTTTAAAGCATCATCGATTGATAAGGGCTCAATCACTTCAATCGACAACATAAAATTCGTGCTTCCACCAGAATTGGTTGCGGTTACGGTGTAATTTGTTGCTGAAGAAAGTTCAGTCGGAGTTCCTGAAATTATTCCGGTTGATTCATCAAAACTTAATCCGTTTGGTAAACTTGGTTCGATGGAATAATTTAAAACTGCTCCGCCTGAAATCGTTGGAACTAAATTTGAAATCGCTTCATTAATTGTATAAACATTTGGTGTAGAATAGGTTAATGAAGAAGGAGCCACATCAATCACTTCAATTGACAAAATAAAACTTGTGCTTCCGCCAGAATTTGTCGCGGTAACTGTATAATCAGTTGCTGAAGAAAGTTCAGTCGGTGTTCCGGAAATAATTCCAGTTGTTTCATCAAAACTTAATCCGTTTGGTAAAGTTGGTTCGATGGAATAGTCCAAAACTGCTCCACCGGAAATTGTTGGAACTAAATTCGTAATTGTTTCATTTATCGTATAAACATTTGGTGTGGAATACGTTAATGAAGAAGGTGCAACATCAATCACTTCAATCGATAAAACAAAACTTGTGCTTCCGCCAGAATTTGTTGCGGTAACTGTATAATCTGTTGCGGATGAAAGTTCGGTCGGTGTTCCGGAAATAATTCCAGTTGTTTCATCAAAACTTAATCCGTTTGGTAAAGTTGGTTCGATGGAATAGTCCAAAACTGCTCCACCGGAAATTGTTGGAACTAAATTCGTAATTGTTTCATTTATCGTATAAACATTTGGTGTGGAATACGCTAATGAAGAAGGTGCTACATCAATCACTTCAATCGATAAAACAAAACTTGTGCTTCCGCCAGAATTGATTGCAGTTACGGTGTAATTGGTTGCGGATGAAAGTTCAGTTGGTGTTCCTGAAATTATTCCGGTTGATTCATCAAAACTTAATCCGTTTGGTAAAGTTGGTTCGATGGAATAGTCCAAAACTGCTCCACCGGAAATTGTTGGAACTAAATTCGTAATTGTTTCATTTATCGTATAAACATTTGGTGTGGAATACGCTAATGAAGAAGGTGCTACATCAATCACTTCAATCGATAAAACAAAACTTGTGCTTCCGCCAGAATTGATTGCAGTTACGGTGTAATTGGTTGCGGATGAAAGTTCAGTTGGTGTTCCTGAAATTATTCCGGTTGATTCATCAAAACTTAATCCGTTTGGTAAACTTGGTTCGATGGAATAATTTAAAACTGCTCCGCCTGAAATCGTTGGAACTAAATTTGAAATCGCTTCATTAATTGTATAAACATTTGGTGTAGAATAGGTTAATGAAGATGGTGCGACATCAATCACTTCAATCGACAAAACAAAACTCGTACTTCCGCCAGAATTGGTTGCGGTTACTGTATAATCAGTCACTGCTGAAAGTTCGGTCGGAGTTCCAGAAATAATTCCGATTGATTCATCAAAACTTAATCCGTTTTGTAAACTTGGTTCAATGGAATAATTCAAAACCGCTCCACCTGAAATCGTTGGAACTAAATTTGAAATCGCTTCATTAATTATATAAACATTTGGTGTAGAATAGGTTAATGAAGATGGTGCAACATCAATCACTTCAATCGACAATACAAAACTTGTGCTTCCGCCTGAATTGGTTGCGGTAACTGTATAATTGATTGCAGATGAAAGTTCGATCGGAGTCCCAGAAATAATTCCGGTTGTTTCATCAAAACTTAATCCGTTTGGTAAAGTTGGTTCGATGGAATAACTATCAGCTACTGCTGTAACCGTCGGAATCAATGGCGAAATTTCTACACCAACCGTAAAAACATTTGGTGTAGGATATTGCAACGGCAACTGGACTCCTTTCACAGAAAAATTATTAAAAGTAACTCGGTCACCATTGTCAATTGTCATATTTTGACCGGTAAATCGCAATCTGACTTTAAAATTAGGATTGTTTACCGAGCCTGAAACAGCTGAAAAATCAACTTCAAATAATTCAAAATCGGATGAAAGAGGCAAAGAGGTTTCGGTTAAATCGGTGGTTATCCAAACAGGATCGCCTTCTGAAATTGAATAATCAACAACAATTGCATCTGCTGCATTTTCATCTTTGGCAGCAAAACTAAAAATAATATCTTTATATCCTTCTGTAGAAAAATTAAACAGCATTGCATTTTCTAAACCTTCAAATTGAAAAGGTTGCTTGATTTGTAACCCACGCATATTTGAAGCTCCAAAAGCTAAATTATTATTGGCTTCCGGAATATAATTTATCGCTGTCGGACTATTTCGTCGTTCCATCGATGCTTTTCTCCAATTGGGATGAGCATTGGTAAACGGATAGCCTTCCAAACACGATTGAAAATCTAAAACACCTTCAGTTAAAACTTCAAAAGTTGAATTAATCGAAACAATTGGAGCATCATTTGGCAAGGCTGAATTCATCATCCAAAAATAAATTGGCTCACTTTCTTCAATCGAGAATCCTTCCGGAATAAATACGGCAGTTACTGAAAAACTGTCGGCTGAATCAATTATAATTTCCTCTTCTGTACTGGTTGAAGCTCCTTCCCAATGACTAAAAACATACCCCGTTTTAGCAATTGCTTTTAATTTTACGGGAATATTAGAATAATAAATTCCTGTCCAAGGATATGGATTAGCAGTAATTCCGGGAATTGTTGGCACAATTTCAATCGTATTCACCTTAATAAAACCATGCTCATCATTGGAAACATCAACAGTAACATCAATATCATTTGCGATTTCAAATTTATCGCGAATGTGTCCACGTTGAATTTCTGGTCTTTCGTTTGAAAAAAGAATTAATTTATTCAAAAAATAATTCCAACTGTAATCACTTGATGGTGCTTTCCATCGAACATATTGTCGTGGCATTTCCGGTGCGATAACCGTTTTCATTTCTTCAATTCTGGTGAGAATTCTATCAGTATGAAAATAGGTGTTCATTACATCGGCAAAACGAGTGATAAACTCATATTTAAACTCATCATTTTCTAATAGTTTTCTGAGTAACAACGTTGACCAATCTGGATTTGGCCAGCTTGTACCACCTACTGCAGTTGCGTTTGCAAGCGAATTGATAGCAATACTTCCACCACTTAATCCGAAAGTTGAATCCATATCGTGAATAGCCCAACGCCATCTTCCATCGGAACCATACGGTGCAGTTGGTTCAAATTGTGCTGTTCTTTTTCGCCAATAAACAATGTTATTTCCCGGCCAATCTACATTTTGAAAGAAAATATTGGATATAAAATAATCTTGAAAATTATCGGTGTCCATTTGTGTTTGGATGTAATCATAATTTTCTTCGTTTGCTAATGAATTGTTTTGAACATAATTAATCATTTGAAGATAATGTACGTTATCACCTTCTTCTTCAATGGCATTATTTTCTAAAACATCAATTTCGTCTTCATCAATATTATACACTCGTTTAAAAAACTTGTCATCATATTTTTCACGGAAACTTAAAATACCATAAAACTCTCCGTTTATAAATGTAATAGTCGGTTGATAAGCTTCTGTTTGAACTCGTAAACCTTTAATTAATTCGTGATTTAACGGGTCTCTAAAATTGGTATGATAAAAATCGCCACTTGAATTTTTTAAAGAAAGTCTTGTATAACTTTCATCCGTTCTGTCTGAAAAAAAGGCATAATCCATATCATTATCCCCATATTCCGATTTGGCATAAAAGTTAAACGATTTGCTTGGGTAAACTCTCGAATAATTTCCGCGAATTCGAATGCCAATATTCTGATTAATTACTTCATTACCATCAACAAAATAGCTAAAATTTGCTTCTCTTTCTGATGTAACTCCTTTTCTGGCAAAATTTCCAATTTCCCAATCGGGAACTTGATTTGGATTATTGGTTCGCCACGTATCAAAATCTTTTCCGGCTACATAAATTCCATCGTTGTATTCAAACAATTTATCTTCATCAATACTCAACGAAACAACAGGCAACGAAAATTGATTGTTACCTTGAGGCGTAATAAAATAATTTCTGGTTACAACATCACTTGCCATTGCTCCGGGCTTAATCACCTTTGCACGCACAACGGTGCTTTTAAAAATTGGCACATCCGGAAGATAAGGAGCCACAAAATCATACGTGGAAGAAATCATTGAAATCTTATTTGGTAAAGGAGAACGATCTATGATACTGATTGGTTCTGTATAAGTTAAGGTTTCAAACGTATTACTTAAAAATGGACCAAATTCTTGACCAGGTAATCGTGGGTACTGATTTTTATAGCTGTAAGTTGTACCTGCCAAATTATTTTCATCCGGTTCAGAACCATCAATGGTATATAAAATAGTTACATCTTCATCTTCAGACGAAATGGTTAAATCGAATCCGGTTGTAAAAAAACCTGAATTTTGAGAAAATTGAGGAGGATTTAGTGTTCCTGTATAGCCAGCTCCTATATTTTCTGCTGCTGGAGTTGGAGTTTGAAAAAACACAAAACTTCCAGTTCCATTTGGAGAACGACCAAAAGAAATATTAGCTAACATGGGAGTTGGAGGAGCAAAATCAATTACAATTCCGTCTGGATTGGTTAATGAAATTGTTTCGCCATCTGCACTTATAGCAAAATTAGTATGCAAAGGTTGTCCGGGAATGGTTCTGTTTTTATTAGAACACCAGATTATCAAATAACTACCCGGATTTATAGTTACAGAAGGAAAAACCCATTTAAACAATATATTTGGGTTATCGCTCAAGCCATAACCGGCTAAATTAATCGGGTTTGGTGTGTTATTAAACAATTCTACCCAATCTTGATAACTATCGTCTTCATCTATGTTTACAGCAGAATTACTAGCTAAGACTTCATTAACTACTAAACTTTGAGCAGCTGTTGGTTGATAAAAAGCAATAAGAATTGAGGCAACAAAAAGTCGCATAAAATTTTTCATGTGCATAAAATTAATGGGTGGAAATATTTTCAAATTTAACTTTAATTTAATGTTTAACAATTGTTTTATCGACCATTTACACAATTAATCGATAAAAAGAAAAAGGAGGGATAAACTCCCTCCTTTCAATTAATTATGTAAATAAAAGTTTATTTTTTTACAATCTTTTTGGTTTCCGATTTTCCATCAGAACTTAATTGTAACAAATAAATTCCGCTTTGTAAATCGCTAATGTTGATTTGTTGATTTTCTAAGTTTCCGGCTTTAATTATTTTTCCATCGATGGTAAATAAATTAAATGTAACATCGCTGTAAGAATGATTGATATTCAAAACTTCAGACGCAGGGTTTGGATAAACTTTGAAAATTAAACTTGTATTTTCAGGAATACTCAAAGGCATTTCAACACCTTTGGCACTGAAGTTATTAAAGGTTACTCTATCGCCATTATCGGCAGTTAAATTATCTCCCGAAAAACGAACTCTTACTTTAAAGTTAGCGTTATTGTTCGCTGTAGCGATAGCCGAAAAATCAGTTTCAAATAATTGATAAGTTGCTGTTAATGGCATGTTTGAATTGGCTAATCCGGCATTGGTGAAAGTTGAACCATCTACTGAATAATCCATCACAATTCCATCGGCAGCATTTTCATCTTTGGCAGCAAAACCAAACACAATATCTTCATAACCTAAAGTTGAAAAACTGAAAATCATTGCATTTTCAAAACCTTCATTTTGGAAAGGTTGTTTGATTTGTAAACCTCTCATATTAGAAGTAGCAAACGGTAAATTATTATTAGCTTCCGGCATATAATTAATGTCGGTTGGGCTATTTCTTCTTTCCATCGAAGCTTTTCTCCAATTTGGATGTGTATTATCAAATGGATAACCTACCAAACAAGATTGATAGTTTAAAACACCTTCTGTTCCTACTTCAAAAGATGAATTTAAAGCGGTTAGTGGTGTGTCGTTTGTTACACTTCCATCCATCATCCAAAAATAAATTGGTTCTTCGGTTGCAGGAACTTCAGCAGGAATAAAATTCGCAGTAACTGAGAAATTTC
Source organism: Flavobacterium azooxidireducens (assembly GCF_023195775.1). Classification (NCBI taxonomy): domain Bacteria; kingdom Pseudomonadati; phylum Bacteroidota; class Flavobacteriia; order Flavobacteriales; family Flavobacteriaceae; genus Flavobacterium; species Flavobacterium azooxidireducens. The sequence goes on along the minus strand of NZ_CP096205.1, from coordinate 2,220,074 downwards.
CGGTTGGAGTATAGGTAATTTCAGCATCAGTACTATCCACATCGCCACTCCAATGACTGAAAGTAAAACCTTCTAACGGAATGGCAGTTAACGTTACAGGAATGTTGTGAAAGTAAATTCCTGTCCAAGGATAAGGATTTGCTGAAACGCCCGGAGTATCTGATGTAATATTAATAGTATTGATTTTCACATACCCATTTGTATCATCATTTACATCTAAAGTTGCATTAATATCGTTTGAAATTCCAAACTTCGCACGAATGTGTTCTCTTTGGTAATCCGGTCTTTCTATGGCAAATGTTTCCACCACATTTTGACTTTCTAACCACCAAGCAAAACTGTATGGAGCAGCCCAACGATTGTACTGTTCCGCAATTTCAGGTTCAATTACCGCTGCAAATTGATTGGATAAATCAACCACTCTTTCCGGTAAAAAGAACGTGTTCATCATATCAGCAAAACGATTGATAAAACTTAATTCAAACGCTTCGTTTTCTAATAATCGTCGTAAAATTAACGTTGACCATTCCGGATTTGGCCAAATTGGACCTCCTAACGCAGTTGCAAATTCTAAAGTGTTGTGGTCGTTTATATCCAACATCAGACTAAAACCTGCATCAGTATCTTTGATGGCTGTTCTCCATCTACCATCGTTTCCATAAGGAGCATCAGGTTCAAAAGCGGCTGTTTTCTTTCTCCAAAACAACGTATTCCAACCCGGCCAATCGGTGTTTTGAATAAAGATATTAGTAATAAAATAATCTCTAAAATTATCAACATCCATTTGGGTATTGATATAAGATAAATTAGCATCATCAACTAAAGAATTATTTTGAAAATACGAATACATAGCTTGAAAATGAGCATCGCTACCCTCATCAATTACATAACCATCGGCTAAAATTTCAATATCAGCTTCAACAATTCCATATTTTCTCTCAAAATAATGTCTGTCTAAACGTTCTCTGATATTTAGCATTCCCCAATATTCTCCGTTTAAAAAAACAACAGAAGGTTGATACGCTTGATTATCCAAACCTGTTTTTTCAATTAATTCGTGTGTAAATGCATCTTTATAATAAGTGTTAAAAAAGTCATTTCCTGAATTTCTCAAAACCAATCTTTTGTAACTATCAAAATCCTCATTTGGAAAAATTGGATAATCAAAAGTGCTTGCTCCTAACTCTGATCGTGCATATAATCGTAACGATTTGTTTTGATAAGTTCTGGTTCCTCCTCCGTTAATACGAATTCCAACCCGTTGACTTAACACTTCTCCTCCATTAACAAAATAATTGAAATGACCAATTTGTTCGGTTGTATCACCGGAACGATCATAATTTCCTTCTCCATTAAATAAAGTTGGTGTATTAGGATTTTCTAAACGCCAATTATCAAAATCTTCACCAGCAACGTAAATTCCATCATTATAATCAAAAAATTTATTTTCATCCACACTTAATGAGATAACCGGAATCGAGAAACGGTCTGTTCCTTCAGGAGAAACAAAATAACTTTCGGTAACAATATCACTCGTTAATGCTCCCGCTTTATAAGCTCTGGCACGAACAACTGTTCCTTTGAAAATATTAAAATCAGGAATATAATAAGATGGATCAGCATCATAGGTAGATGAAATCGTTGAAATATCATTCGGTTCGCTTGTTCTATCCACAATGGTTAGCGGAGCAGAATATTGCATCGATTGAAAACTTTTCGTCAAAAATGTTTCCGATGGCAATTGCCCCACTTCATAAGGATATTCATTTTTGTATTGATAAGTGGTTCCTGCCAAATTATCAATGTTGGGATCAGAACCATCTGTGGTATAAACAATCGTTACTTCAGGATCAGGATGACTAATTGTTAATCCAAAACTTGTTGTATAAAAACCTCCATTTGCAGAAAAACTTGGCGGATCTAAAACATCTGTATAACCAGTTGATGTATTGTTGGTTTCACCGGGAGTTGGCACAGGAAAATATACAAAAATAGCAGAACCATCTGTTTGCCTTCCGTAAGTGAAATTTTGTGGCACCAAAACAGCCGGATAACTATCTTCAACATCACCGTTTGGTTTTGTTAGCGTAATTACCTCGCCACCCGAACTAATTTTAAAATTAGTATGTAATGGAAAATTAATATCAGTTCTATTTTTATCTGAACACCAAACAAGTAAATGTTCGCCCGGTTCGATCCAATACGCTGGAAAAACCCATTGATATGGATTTGTAGATAAATCTGTTAACCCGTAGCCTTCTAAATTAATGGCTTCTGTTCCGGTGTTGTATAATTCCACCCAATCTTCATAACTCCCGTCATCATCAGTTATTACTGTTGAGTTTGATGTAATAATTTCGTTAATCACAACATTTTGAGCACTTAACTGAAAAAAAGTTAAAAGTAAAAATGTTAGAAAAGTAATTTTTTTCATAATTTGATATCATTAAATTTTATCGAAATTAAACAAGAAATTAACATTATGGCAACATACTCGTTGTAATACATTCAATTCTCGTTAAACTACCAAAATTCAATTTTTAGCAAACCCAAATCTTCCAAATCATAAAAATTTGTTGATAAACTGCTTTTTTGGTTGAAAAATTCTAAAAATATTAGCCGTTGTTTAACTAATAATTAGAAGACTAATAATTACTTTTGTGTGCTTAAAACTGAACCCGTTTCGGTTTCATTAACAACACACATTTACCCTTAAGAAAATACATGAAAACAGATGCATTTGCTTTACGCCATTTAGGTCCACGTGAGAGCGACTTAAATCACATGTTTAAAACAATTGGAGTTGAAAGTTTTGATCAACTTATCTACGAAACTATTCCAGACGACATTCGTCTTAAAAAAGATTTAGAATTAGATCCTGCCATGACCGAATATGAATATTTGAATCATATTCAAGAACTTGGCAAAAAGAATAAAGTTTTCAAATCATACATTGGTTTGGGCTACCATCCTACCATTATTCCGGCAGTAATTCAACGGAATATTTTTGAAAATCCGGGTTGGTACACTGCCTACACGCCTTATCAAGCAGAAATTGCTCAAGGCCGTTTAGAAGCGATTCTGAATTTTCAAACCACCGTTATCGAATTAAGCGGAATGGAAATTGCCAACGCTTCCTTGTTAGACGAAGGAACCTCAGCCGCAGAAGCCATGGCTCTTTTGTTTGACGTTCGTTCTCGCGACCAAAAGAAAAACAACGTAAATAAATTCTTTGTTTCCGAAGAAATTTTACCTCAAACATTATCGGTTCTTCAAACGCGTTCTACACCAATTGGCGTAGAATTAGTAGTTGGAAATCATGAAAATTTTGACTTTTCTTCAGACTATTTTGGAGCGATTTTACAATATCCCGGGAAATTTGGTCAAGTTAACGACTATGCCGGTTTTATTGCAAAAGCAAAAGCAAATGAAATAAAAGTAGCTGTGGCTGCCGATATTTTATCGTTAGTAAAATTAACTCCTCCGGGAGAAATGGGTGCCGATGTAGTGGTGGGAACAACACAACGTTTCGGAATACCGATGGGATACGGCGGACCTCATGCCGCTTTTTTTGCCACCAAAGAAGAATATAAACGCTCCATGCCCGGAAGAATTATTGGTGTAACGATTGACACCAACGGAAATCGTGCGTTACGAATGGCTCTTCAAACCCGCGAACAACACATTAAACGTGAAAAGGCAACTTCCAACATTTGTACTGCTCAAGTTTTATTGGCAGTGATGGCCGGAATGTATGCTGTTTTTCATGGCCCAAAAGGTTTACAATATATTGCTGATAAAGTACACGCTTCGGCAGTTACATTAGCAGAAGCTCTTAACAAATTAGGTGTTTATCAAACCAACACCGCTTTCTTTGACACCATTTCAGTAAAAGCCGATGCTTCTAAAGTAAAAGCAATTGCCGAAAAACACGAAGTGAATTTCTTTTATGTGGATGTCGAAACTATTTCCATTTCAATAAACGAGACCACTTCTATCAAAGATATTAATCAAATTATTTCCATTTTTGCTGAAGCAGTTGGCAAAGATAATGAGGCAATTAATCAATTAGCTAATGAGTCAATGGTTCCTGAAAACTTAGTAAGAAAGTCTGCTTTCTTACAACACGAAGTTTTCAACAACCATCATTCTGAATCGCAATTAATGCGATATATCAAAAAATTAGAACGCAAAGATTTATCGTTAAATCATTCGATGATTTCGTTAGGATCTTGTACGATGAAATTAAACGCTGCTGCCGAAATGTTGCCTTTATCAATGGCAAACTGGAACAGCATTCACCCTTTTGCCCCAATTGAACAAGCAGGAGGTTATCAAATCATGCTTAAAAAATTAGAGCATCAATTAAACGTAGTAACCGGTTTTCAAGGAACAACCTTGCAACCTAACTCCGGTGCTCAAGGCGAATATGCCGGCTTGATGGCTATTAGAGCTTATCATTTATCAAGAGGCGACAACCACAGAAATGTGTGTTTAATACCGGCTTCGGCACACGGAACAAATCCGGCTTCGGCTGCAATGGCAGGAATGGAAATCATCGTAACCAAAACCATGGAAAACGGAAATATCGACGTAGAAGATGTTCGTGCAAAAGCTATTGAACACGCTGCCAATCTTTCCTGTTTAATGGTTACTTATCCATCTACGCACGGCGTTTTTGAAAGTGCAATCTGCGAAATCACAAAAATAATTCATGAAAATGGTGGTTTGGTTTATATGGATGGTGCTAACATGAATGCACAAGTAGGTTTAACCAATCCGGCTACCATTGGTGCAGATGTTTGTCACTTAAACCTACACAAAACATTCGCTATTCCGCATGGAGGTGGTGGTCCGGGTGTTGGTCCAATTTGTGTGAACGAAAAATTAGTACCGTTTTTGCCGACTAACCCAATCATTCCAACAGGAGGAAGTCAGGCCATCACAGCTATTTCTGCTGCTCCTTATGGTTCTGCGTTGGTGTGTTTAATTTCGTATGGCTACATCACGATGTTGGGTGCAGAAGGTTTAAAAAGTGCAACTCAATTTGCTATTTTAAATGCAAACTATATGAAAACCCGTTTAGAAGCACATTATCCAATTTTATATTCCGGAGAAATGGGCAGAGCGGCACACGAAATGATTTTAGATTGCAGAGGTTTTGAAGAAAAAGGCATCAAAGTTACCGACATAGCCAAACGTTTAATGGATTATGGCTTCCATGCTCCAACCGTTTCGTTTCCGGTAGCAGGAACGTTGATGATTGAACCAACAGAATCAGAAGATTTAGCTGAATTAGACCGTTTTTCTGACGCCATGATTTCCATTCGAAAAGAAATTGAAACAGCAACCAAAGAAGAGGCAAATAATGTGTTACGAAATGCTCCGCACACGTTGGCAATGGTTACAAATGACAGTTGGGTTTTTCCGTACACAAGAGAACAAGCCGCTTTTCCATTGGATTATATTGCAGAAAACAAATTCTGGCCAACCGTTCGTCGTGTAGATGAAGCGTATGGCGATAGAAATTTGGTTTGTAGCTGTGCTCCGATTGAAGCATATATGTAATAAATTTGTTTCAAGTTTCAGGTTTCAAGTTTTCGCAACTTGAAACTTGAAACCTGAAACTAAACTACCTTATGAACGACATCCAAACCCAACAAGACCTCTACCATTTGGTAGACGAATTCTACAAAAAACTCTTAGCCGATGAACGAATCAGCTATATTTTTACTGATGTTGTGAAAATAAAAATAGAAGAGCATCTTCCTATTTTGGTCACATTTTGGTCGCAAGGCATTTTAGGCACGGGTGGTTATACAAAAAACCTGACGCAAATACATTTAGACATTAACGAAAAAGAATATTTATCGCCTGAGTTATTTAAAATTTGGCTCACTCATTTTAATAACTCCGTAGATGAAAATTTCAAAGGTGAAAACGCAGAGAAAATCAAAACCCAAGCACTCAGTATCGCTACCGTTATGCAGATAAAGATATCGCAAAATAAAAGCTAAAAATTAAGAGTTGTATAATTTTTAATCTATAAATCTGTATAATTCACAATAATCATCACAAGAATAGTTTTATCCTATATTTTTACGTTTATTATTGATAATTTCGCTCTCTATACCACAATAAAGTATGAATATCAAAATAACTGGGTCAGGAAGCTATATTCCAACAGAAACGGTAACTAATTTAGACTTTGCTCAACACCAATTTCTTAACAGCGACGGTACACCGTTTTCGCAACCCAACGAAGTTGTCGCAGAAAAATTCTTAGAAATCACCGGAATACAAGAAAGACGATATGTTACCGATGATTTATTAACGTCAGACATCGCATTCATAGCCGCTAAAAAAGCAATTGAAGATGCTAAAATTGACCCGGAAACCTTAGATTACATCATTTTTGCCCATAACTTTGGTGATGTAAAAAAAGGAGCTATTCAAGCCGATTTGTTACCTAGTTTAGCTTCACGCGTAAAGCACAGTTTGCGAATTAAAAACCCAAAATGCGTGGCCTACGACGTGCTTTTTGGTTGCCCGGGTTGGATAGAAGGAATCATTCAAGCACAAGCATTCATCAAAGCCGGAATGGCAAAAAAATGCCTTGTGATTGGTGCCGAAACCCTTTCGCGTGTTGTCGACAGACACGACCGCGACAGCATGATCTATTCCGATGGTGCAGGAGCAACCATCTTGGAAACCACCAATGAAGAAGGTGGAATTCTAACTCACACTACCGCAACGTTCACCTACGACGAAGCCTATTACCTCTTTTTTGGTGATTCGTTCAACAAAACCCACGATCCGGATGTCCGATACATCAAAATGCACGGTCGAAAAATATATGAATTTGCATTAAGTCAAGTACCAAAAGCCATGAAAGAATGCTTAGACGAAAGTGGAATTTCGATACACGACGTTAAAAAAATCCTCATTCATCAAGCCAACGAAAAAATGGACGAAGCCATTATCGAACGCTTTTTTAAACTCTATAACTTGCCCACTCCGGAAAACATAATGCCGATGAGCATCCATCATTTGGGCAATTCCAGTGTGGCAACCATCCCAACTTTGTATGATTTACTCATGAAAGGTCAACTCGAAAACCAATCGGTAAACAAAGGCGACATCGTCATTTTTGCCTCGGTAGGTTCCGGAATGAACATCAATGCATTTGTTTATAGAATGTAATTTCTCAGGAGCTAATCCTGCTTTCCGTTACAAGCTTGTTTGCAAAAACTGTTTTTTCTAAGCCGCCCCAAGAGCTCCCAAGGTCGCTTTGGGTCAGCAAGAAAAAATCAGTTTTTGCTTCACAAGGCTTTTCACTTCAATCAGGGCTACATCGTGCCAACATCAAATTATTTAGTACATTTGTGTCACGAAAAACAAACCATGTACGAAAAAACATTTCCCAACAAACGATTCAAAATTACCCTTGAATTTCTGGAAAAACACCTTTCTAAATCAGAAACCATTCTCGATTTAGGAGTAGAAAATCCGTTTTCAACCATCATGAAAGAAAATGGTTTTTCTGTTAAAAACACCATCGGCGAAGATTTAGACAACGACCAATCTACCTTGCAAAACGAGAATTATTCTACCGTAACCGCTTTTGAAATTTTCGAACATTTACTCAATCCATACACCGTTTTACAAAATGTAAAATGCGACAAACTATTCATCTCCATTCCGCTACGACTATGGTTTTCATCGGCCTACCGCAGCAAAACAGATCAATGGGATCGCCATTACCACGAATTTGAAGACTGGCAACTCGATTGGCTTTTAGAAAAAAACGGGTTTAAAATTGTGGATAGTGTGAGGTTTACGCATCCCACTAATAAAATTGGGTTTCGTCCTATATTAAGGTATTTTACGAATCGGTATTATTTGGTTTACGCAGTTCGTCAATAACAATATCAATTTCAAAATTCAATTTCAAAAATTGTAGTTTTCAAAATGAAATATTATATCATCATACCAACTTTTAACGAAGAAAAATTTATTTCACTCACTTTACAGTCGCTAGTGGAACAAACGGTTTTGCCTTCCAAAGTGGTGGTGGTGAATGATGGTTCAACAGATAAAACCGAAGAAATCATAAAATCCTTTGTTGAAAAACATGCTTTTATTTCTTTGGTAAACAAAAATTCCGAAGCCATTCATCTTCCGGGAAGTAAAGTCATTCATGCCTTCAATAAAGGATTAGAAACAGTAGATGACAACTATGATTTTATCGTAAAAGCCGATGCCGATTTAATTTTTCCTCCCAATTATTTCGAAACAATTATCAACCATTTTCAATCCGATTCATCAATTGGAATGGTCGGTGGATTTGCTTACATCGAAAAAAATGGCGAATGGATTTTAGAAAATCTAACCGACAAAGACCACATACGCGGAGCATTCAAAGCCTACCGAAAAGCCTGTTTTGAAGAAATTGGCGGATTAAAACCGGCAATGGGTTGGGATACCGTAGACGAATTGCTTTGTAAATTCTACAATTGGAAATTCGTAACCGATTCATCCTTACAAGTCAAACACCTCAAACCTACCGGAGCCAATTACAACCAAGCCGCACGATTTAAACAAGGTGAAGCGTTTTATAGTTTGGGATATGGTTTTTGGATCACGGCTATTGCTTCTTTAAAATTGGCTCTGCTCAAGAAAAAACCTTTCTTATTTTTCGATTACCTTCAAGGTTTTTGGAAAGCAAAATCAGCAAAAAAGCCGCTTTTAGTCACATCTGAACAAGCAAAATTTATAAAAAAATATCGCATACATAAGATTAAAGAAAAAATTCGAATATTTTAATAAAAAAAATCTTATTTATTTGAAAAAAAATTATATTTGCCAACAATAAAAGACAAAACATGAAAAAATTAATTTTATTATTAGTTGCTTGCGTTTCATTAACGTCAATTACATCTTGTTCTAACGACGATGACAACTCATCTGCATCATTAGAAGGAAAATGGGAATTTTCAAAATATGGATATTCATTTGCTGGACAAGAATTCCTTTTTGATTACGAACACACCTCTGGTTGCACAAAAGATTACATTGTATTTACAAGTAACACAACCACAAACCACACGTTCTCAAGTAATGGTTCTGGTGGCTGTATTGAAGAAATTGATAATGCTACTTACACGAGAAATGGAAATGTATTGACATCAAATAGTGATGAAACAATTGAAATCGTTTCAATTTCCGATACTACTTTGAAATTCAGGCTCTTATATGAAGGAGAAAATGAGGAGATTCCAGATGGAGCTGCTGCTCTTATCGTTTTAAAAAGAATTAACTAATTTCATTTTTAAGAAAGATCAACCCGCTTTTTAACTAAGGCGGTTTTTTTTGTTTTAAAAAGCACCGTTCAAATCCCAAAACCGAAACTTTTTCCTATTTTTGCTTTATGCTAAAAATGCTTACACACATAGGGAAATATTTCCTGATGCTGAAAGAAGTCTTCAACAAACCACTCAAATGGAGTGCGATGAGGACGTTAATCTTTAAAGAAATCGATGATTTAATTATTGGTTCTTTAGGAATTGTTGCTTTCATCTCCTTCTTTGTTGGCGGAGTTGTAGCCATTCAAACGGCATTGAACCTTACCAATCCATTAATACCAAAATACCTCATTGGTTTTGCCACAAGACAATCGGTTATTCTGGAATTTGCTCCAACGTTTATTTCCATCATCATGGCCGGAAAAATGGGTTCGTTTATCACTTCAAGTATTGGAACGATGCGAGTTACCGAGCAAATCGACGCATTGGAAGTAATGGGAGTCAATTCATTAAACTATTTGGTTTTCCCAAAAATAATTGCCCTTCTACTCTATCCTTTTGTGATTGGTATTAGTATGTTCTTAGGGATTTTAGGCGGCTGGATGGCCGGAGTTTACGGTGGTTTCACTTCCAGTGACGAATTTATTATGGGATTACAAACAGAATTTATTCCGTTTCATATTGCGTATGCATTTATTAAAACGATGATTTTTGCCATTATTTTGGCGACCATTCCATCTTATCACGGCTATTATATGAAAGGTGGAGCTTTAGAAGTTGGTAAAGCGAGTACCGTATCCTTTGTTTGGTCTTCGGTGGCAATTATATTGGCCAATTATATTTTAACCCAATTATTGTTGAGCAAATGATAGAAATTAAAAACATAGAAAAGTCATTTGGCGAACATAAAGTTTTAAAAGGAATTTCCTCTGTTTTTGAAACGGGGAAAACCAACTTAATTATTGGTCAAAGTGGTTCAGGAAAAACTGTTTTACTTAAAACATTATTAGGAATTCATTCGCCAGACTCAGGAACAATTTCGTTTGACGGAAGAATTTATTCTGAATTATCTGCCGATGAAAAAAGAGCTTTACGCACAGAAATTGGAATGGTTTTTCAAGGAAGTGCTTTGTTTGACAGCATGACCGTGGAAGAAAATGTTGGTTTTCCGTTGAAAATGTTTACCAAACAAACGCCAAAAGAAATTCAAGAACGCGTTGATTTTGTTTTAAAAAGAGTAAATTTAGTGGATGCTCATAAAAAGAAACCTTCTGAAATTTCGGGTGGTATGCAAAAAAGGGTTGCGATTGCCAGAGCAATTGTGAACAAGCCTAAATATCTTTTTTGTGACGAACCCAACTCCGGATTAGACCCTAAAACAGCGATAGTAATTGATAATTTGATTAAAGAAATTACAGAAGAATACGACATTACAACCGTTATCAATACCCACGACATGAACTCTGTGATGGAAATTGGCGAAAAAATCATCTTCCTTAAAGAAGGAATTCTTGCTTGGGAAGGCACGAAAAAAGACATCTTCAAAACAGACAACGAAGCCATTGTTGATTTTGTCTATTCCTCTAATTTATTCAAAAAAATCAGAAAAGCTCAGAACAAAGGAGAATAAACTATTCGGTTGTTGTTAAATAAACCCAGCCCGTTCTTCCTTCTCCATTATCAAATTCAACATAATAATAGTAGGTTGCACTTGGCAATAGATTTCCTCTTTTGTCTTGTCCTCGCCATTGATTTACATAACCATCAAGTTCATAAACCACCATACCATATCGATTATAAATTTTCACTTTTAGGTTTTCGCCTAAATCAGTTAAATCAAATGTATCGTTAAGACCATCACCATTTGGTGATAATCCTTTAGGAATAGTACAAATTGTTTTCGTGATATCAATAAACTCTTCTGCAGAGCAACCAAATTCATTGGTTATAGTTAATGTATAAATTCCTTTTGTAAGCCCAGTTATATCTATCGGATTTTGAGAACTTGTAAATCCGTTTGGTCCAGTCCATGAAAAAATTAGATTTGGATTATCAAGTGTTTGGCCTGAATGTGAAGCCGTAACCATCATTCTGTCGTTAATACAGAGATTTTCCAAACTAAATTCAGGCACTTCACTAACAAGAACCTCAACTGATGATGGAGTGGATGGGCAGCCATTTGTTTCAATTGAAACCGTATATGTTCCATTATTTACTGAAGAAATTGAATCAATGATTGGATTTTGTTCATTGGATGAAAATCCGTTTGGCCCAACCCATTGATAAACTGCATCTGGAATTGTTGTAGCATAAAGTTGAACAGAATTACTTTCACAAATTAGCGAATCAACTGAAGCAATTGGGCTTTCAGGCGTTTCTAAAATGGTAATATTCACAAATGATTCGTCAAAAGAATCACAATTTCCTTCTACTCTATATGTAAATTGATATTCTCCAGGACTTAAATTACTGGTATCCCAATTGTTTTGATTAAGAGTGCCGCTTGTTGTAATTTCTGTCCAAACTCCTGCGGTTGAATATGTTCCGGATAAAAATGTAAACAAATCTAAAGTAGCCTGCGGTCCACAAAAAGTTTCATTAGATCCTTCTCCTGCTTCGGGCAATATGTCGGTTGAATTAATTTCAAATTCTAATTCTAAGTTAATACAACTACTTGGATTGTTTGGATTGGTTATAAGTACATGATATACTCCATTATGAAGTGCGGGTGAATAATTTGGGATTACCAACGAATTTGAAGTACTAATAATAACCGAAGAATTATCATTCAGCCACCACTGATAAGTTAAAAAAGAGAAATTGGGTGTTAATAAAGTTACTGTTTCACCTATACAAATGGATGAGGGCACTATTTCAAACAAAACAGATTCAGAAATTTCAAATTCACTATTTCTTAAATTTCCACAACTATCTTCGATTTGAAAAGTATAAATTCCGATTTCTAATGAAAGAAAAGTGGTTGAATTTGCGTTTTCAATTAAAAAAGGATTACCGTTTTTTTCAATAATTCTATATAACAAAGGTGGAACTCCCGATGCATCTACAATAACATCTCGTAAATTGTTGCCACAAGAGAAGCTGTAAATATTGTTTATTCTTGGTAAACCTGTGAATTCAAATTCATAAAGAAACTCATTACAATATTGAGCAATATTTCCGTTACTAACAACTTGATATCGTTTCATAATTCTAAATTGCCCAAAATAGGGTAAATTATAATTAATGGTATTGTTCATCAAATTTATAGAGTTTGTTGCCGTTAGTTGAGTTCCATCTACATAAACAACTCCAGTAAGTGGATGTCCCCAATTTCCTGATACCGGATCATATTTTTGCAACCAAAATGATGGAGCTGCAAAATTATTACTGGTATGATACAACCCTAAATCAAAGGAACCACAATTTTCAAAAACTTCTACATTGGTGGAGAAAGAATACCCTTGAATTGTAACATTACTGGAGGATTGAGCACCACAAACATCAATCCATTCGAAAACATAATCCCCAGCCGGTAATCCTGTGAGAATTAAATCACCATTTATATTAATATTGGAACTAACATTGTACGGAAGAGGAAAGGGAAAACTTTGCGGAGCAGTAATTAAAACAACCGATTGAAATGTATTGATTCCATTTAAATTTAACGAACCAAAGCCTACTTCGCAACCCTCAATTACAAAAACTATTGGGGCTACAGCATTTGGATTGCTAACAATAATTGCAATTTCAAATTCATTATCGCAACTATCTAAGACTAAAAGAGTATAAGTTCCGGGTGATAAATATCCTGTTATTGGAAAACCATTTTCGCCAATTGGCAAAATATACGGGATAGTATTTGTTGTGTATGTATCTGGGGCACTTATTATAGTAGCACTTACTGCTTTATCTATAAAGTAAGATTTTCCTTGACAAGCAGAATCAATTTCAATGGCAGTTGGTGGTTCTGGTTCAGGAATTTGAACTTGAATAGACAACTGAAAATCATTTCCGCATATATCTACACCAGTTATAACATAGTTGCCCTCAACTAAAAAACCGGTTACCGGAAACCCATTGCCTCCAATTGGCATAGTGTATGGGATTGCATTTGTCAGATAGGTAGCTGGAGCACTAATTATGGTTGCACTTTGTGCATGATTAATATAATATGAAATTTCTTCACAATTTTTTTCAAGTTCTAAAGCTGCAGGGGATGGATTAGAATGTGTTAATGAACCATCTCCTGTAACTTCATTTCCGCAAGCGTCAGTGATAGTGTATGAGTAACTATATGTTTCGCCGTCAAAAATTTGATAGCCTTGAACAATAATATATTCTTCTCCTAATGAATTAATTGTTTGATTTATAATAATCTGATTAGCATTTGGAGGATTAATAGTGAACTGAATCGTAAGTGGATAAACAATCATTCCATTACCAGGCAAAACAGAAAGTGCCACTGTTGAAGTAGTACAGTTCAACCATTCTGCTCCAGATTCTACTTCTACAGTTAAGCTTGTTTGTGAAGAAAACAAGATGAATGTTTGCACAGAGGCATCTCCACAAACATCAAAAACTCGAACTACGTATGTTCCTCCTGTTAATCCTGTAAAGACATTAGTTGTTTGCAATGGAACAGTTACAGGTCCAGAAATAATTTCATACGATTGTGCTGTTCCGGTGAGCACATTAACACTAATCACTCCATCAGACCCACATAATTCATTTTGTCCTATCAATTGATAGGTTAACACAACTGTTAAATCCTGAATATCAACTGTTTGCACCTGCGAATTACTTAACGCCCCGAATGTCTGAGTTGCTATTACTGTATAAGTTCCTGAGGTTAAGCCATTTAACGTAGATGTATTTAAAACAGCTACAGGCGTTATTAAATCAGGTAATTTATAGACAGAATAAGTAACACTTGCCCCGGCAGTAATTCCTGAAACAGTAAAAGTTAGCGTTCCATTTGCAGTACACGTTTCATTTGTTGATGCGACTTGTAGAGTAAAGTCACTGAGTTGAGCAAACGAAAAATTAAAGAAAAAAAGATGAAAAAAAAGTAAAAACAAAAATTTTCGGTTTATTAATGCCAATTTGCTCATCTTAAAATATTTAATTAGGAATGAAAAGTAAGAAAAAGAATTGTAAAAATAACTAAACAATTCATCTTTTAACACTTCTATTTCTTCTTAAACAATTTTCCTATCATTTTTGCAACGTCATCAAGTCTTTCTAAATTCTCTGTAAATGTATCTAATGCTCCGGGATTTTTTAAATCTATTTTGGAGTTTCCATCTATCCCTAATTGTAGCGGATAAATCAAAACCACATTATTTTTATCAAAATATTTGTTCATGTAAGTCGGAATATGACTCATAATGGCATTGTAAGACAAATTTGGTTTTCGACTCATCACAACGACCAATGCATCATCTTTGATAATGCTTCTTGACAGAATTAAAAAGTCATCCCAATCAGAAAACACATTAAATGCGGCATCTACTGGGTGTTTTGAATGAATGTCTTTAATGAAATTGATGGTGGTTTCACTTCCATAAAAAACAATTTTTGAACCGGTATTTTTTCCTAAATTCCATATTTTTAATAACCAAAATGGGAAACCGATTTCACGCTCAGCACGTTCCGGAATCACTACCACATATCTTTTTATGGTTGAAATGGGTTGAACCGATTTATAAATAAAAGTTGTTGCATTACATTTGTTTAAAACACCATCAGTTAGCGGACCATACATACTGTCACTAGAACCTAAACTTTCGGTTTGACCTAAAATGATATCGGATATTTTTTGTTCTCTAACCACACTTGTAATGCCGTTTAAAATATTCAAATCATATCGCATCAACATATTTAGCCTATTGTCTGTCGCCGAAGCAACGACAGCCGCTTTATCAACGATTTTTTTAGCTTTCGATTCTTTAGATAAGGACGAAGAATTATTATTAATAACGTTTAAAGCGAAAAGTCCGGTTTTGTTTTTCTTTGATTTTATGGTAACGGCAAATTGAATAAGTTCTTCAACCGTGTCGATATTTTTCATCGGAATAAGGATCCTTTCGTCACCATCGGTCGGTTTTCCTTCCTCTTGTTCATCAGAATCATCTTCCATCAAAGCGATATTGTAAGCTCCTTTTTGAGCCACAAACGAAGCAATAGTGCACGTGATTAAAATCATCAAAATGGTTCCGTTAAGCACACTTTCATTCAGTAATCGGTTTGGCATTTTTATATCTGCTAAGCGACCTTGTGTAAAAACCATTTCTGTTTTATCTATCAATTTATATACACCATTTGCAGGAACACCGCCAATTATAGCCATATTTCCCAATTTAGGAAATTCACCATTTTCTAATCCAAAAATTAATTCAGAATGATTTTCGGTTGTTAGCTTATTATTTTTAAGATGAATCTCATTATATTCTGTCACACTTTTATAATCGACAATTATATTAAATCCGACCAAAACAGCGGCTAAGGTTGCAGCGGCCTGAGCATTACTTAATCCGAAAATTAATCTTCGTTCATCGACAGAAAAACCATAAATTTTTTGAGTAATTAAGGCTGGAAGGTATTTTCCAACAATCGCACAAACCGTCATAATTCCGGCAACTTCTAATGTATTCCAATCTTTAATAAAAGCTTTGTAATCAATCAACATTCCAACTCCGATAAGAAAGAACGGAATGAAAAGTGCGTTACCAACAAATTCAATTCGATTCATTAACGGAGAAGTGTGTGGAATCAATCGATTTAGGGATAATCCGGCTAAGAAAGCTCCGATAATGGCTTCAATTCCTGCTAATTCCGCCAAAGTACATCCCAAAAAAACCATTGCTAAAACAAAAATATATTGGGAAATATTATCATCAAATCGTTTGAAAAACCATCTTCCAATTATGGGAAAAACCAACATTACAACCAAACCGAAAGCAATCACAGAAATAATCAAACGAATCCAGAACTCCTGATTAATCTCACCTGCTTGCATACCTGCGATGACAGCTAAAACCAAAAGAGCCAATGTATCAGTAATCATTGTTCCGCCAACGGTTATATTGACTGCTTTATTTTTTGCAACTCCTAATTTACTAACGATGGGATAAGCGATTAACGTATGGGAAGCAAACATACTAGCCAATAAAACTGAAGTTGGCATAGAAAATTCTAAAACATAAAAACCTACCAAAGTTCCAATTGTCATTGGAATTGAAAATGTGAGAAGTCCAAATACTAAACTTTTTGAACTGTTTTTCTTGAATTCAGCTAAATCAATTTCTAAACCTGCCAAGAACATAATGTATTGTAAACCAACCGTTCCAAACAAAATAATACTCATATCACGAGCAATTAAATTGAAACCATTTGGTCCGATGATGGCTCCGGCAATAATTAATCCGATAAGGTGTGGGATTCGTAATTTATTTAATATAATTGGGGCAAATAGAATGATGAACAGTATTAATGAGAACAATAATACCGGATTCTTGAGTGGTAAAGAAAAATCAATTCCTATTAAAAAAATCATATTCGCTAATTTAGTCGCTCAACTTGTAATTTTTCAGTTTGAAGCTTTAACCTTAACCATTTCTCAATTTTTGCTTCATCTACTTTTCTATTTCTTTCACTTGCAGACTTGCTCCATTTTAAATAAATGATTGGTAGTGTATCCATCTTTTTAAAATTCGTCTTAATCAATTTAGAAAAAGCAATCTCTTCCACATTAGTGTAATTTATTTTAATTTCATTCGCAATTTGATCGAAAGGAACTTTACTTTTTTCACTCAAATATAATTGCTTTTGCAAAAGTAAAAGTTCTTTTTCTTGCCGAACAATTATTTCTTCTTTATTATTTAGATTTTGTTGCGAAGTATAATAAGTGGATTCCAACTTTTCCAACATCGTTTGCGTTTCCAAATTTTCTACACTTTGAGCGATTTCAAATTCAACTCCGCCATACCCTTGTTTATCTAATTTATCTTTCCATTTGTTTACTAATGAAATGGTGACAGATTTTCCAACTGTAGCAAAAGCAACTGTTTTATCGTTGTAACTAATTTGTTGATTCAAGAGAATTACGTCATTATTTTCTTTAAATTCATTTAAAATCAAATTCACTTTTCGTTCAAAATCTGACTTTTTATACAGTCCATAGAACATATAAATACTTGGTGCTAAAATCAAAAAAGCTATAAAATAAAGAACTTGAGAAATTCGTTTCCGTTTAGACGAATTCAAATATTCTTTCATTGGGAATTTCAACGACTTTACAATTATAAAAGTCGCTAATGCAATGAAAATTGTGTTAATCGTAAATAGAAATAAAGCTCCTAAAAAAAACGGCCATTTTCCCGTTGCCAAACCATAACCTGCTGTACAAAGTGGAGGCATTAAGGCAGTTGCAATTGCTACACCTGCAATGGTATTGATCTGCTTATTTCTTCTACTTAATGCAACGATTAGTGCAAATCCACCCGCAAAAGCAATGATTACATCACGAACATCGGGATATGTTCTGGCAATTAATTCGGGAGTTTCATCTTGGAAAATGGGAATACTAAAAAACAAAAAGGAAGTGAATAATGCTAAAACAACCATTATTCCGAAGTTTTTGATGGCTTTTCGCATTAAATCAACATCATTAATTCCTAAAGACAAACCAATTCCAACAATTGGACCCATCAATGGCGAAATTAACATCGCACCAATTACAACTGCTGGTGAACTTGTGTTTAGTCCCGCAGATGCAATTAAAATAGAGAAAATTAATACCCAAGCACCTTGACCTTTGATAGAAATTCCGGCTTTTACTTCTTCAATCGTTGAATCGTGATTGGTATCTTCCCGAATATCTAAGGTAGACTTTAATAAAAGCTTTAAATTTAACCATAAACTTTTAATCGGTCTGTTTGGCGTACTATTTTCCATAATCTAGGTTTTTATTTTGGTAACGAACTCACTATTTTCTTGATATCTTGCTCTTTCTCTTTTGGATAAATCAATAAAACATCACCTTGTTCTACAATAATATAGTCATTTAAACCATCGATGATAACTAGTTTTTTATTTTCAGTTCGAATAATATTATTGGTTGCATTTTCTGAAATCAAAGTTGAATTGACAACCGCATTATTTTGAAGATCTTTCTCTAATTTTTCGTGTAAAGAACCCCAAGTGCCTAAATCATTCCAATCGAAAGTGGCGGGTAGAACATATACATTTTTGGCTTTTTCTAAGATGGCATAATCAATTGAAATATCTTCCGCTAAAGCATACTTTTGATTGATAAACTCCTTTTCATTTGATGTATTGTATGTTTCAATACCTTCCAAAAACAATTGATTCATCTGAGGTTGAAAAGCAGAAAATGCTTCCGTTATTGATTTGACAGACCAGATGAAAATTCCGCCATTCCAAAGGAAATTACCACTTTCAAGAAAAGATTTTGCTGTTTCGTAATTTGGCTTTTCCCGAAATTGATTTACTTTTTTGATGAGATTTGCATCTGTTTTATCAAATTCGATATAACCAAAACCAGTATTTGGAAAAGTAGGTTGAATTCCTAACGTCATCAAAGCATTGTTGTGTTGACAATAATCAAAACATTGTTGCAAATTAGTGATAAAAGCGGTTTCATCTTCAATCCAATGATCGCTAGGAGCTACAACCATCACTGCATCTGGATTCATTTTTTGAATTTTTAGCGAAGCATACAAAATACAAGGAGCTGTGTTTCGCATTGCCGGTTCCAACAAAACTTGCTCTTGTTTTACCATTGGCAATTGAGTAAGAACCAAATCATTGTATTTTTCATTGGTTAAAATCAATATATTTTCGGTTGGAATTAATTTTGATAAACGGCTGAACGTTTTTTGAATCAACGTCTCCCCCGACCCCAACATATCATGAAATTGTTTAGGAAATTCGGTTGTAGAAACCGGCCAAAAACGTGAGCCGACTCCACCGGCCATTAGTATTGCGTAGTAATTTTTGTTCATAGTCATTGCGAGGCACGAAGCAATCTCATTTTTATAATTACAAATATAGTAAAGTTGAAGCGTTACTGAGTTGTTGTGTATAGGAGTTTTTTTAGGATTGAAATAAAGACATTTAGAAAAAAAATCAATTGAAAGAAAGCAAAAAACAATAATGAAACTATAATTCTAAAATTATAATCAATTGAATCAAAAAGCTGAAAATCTTCTACCGAATTAACCAAATGCAAATAGTAAAAAAATAATCCTATGAAAATCAACGAACCAAAAATATGACATAACGAAAGAATTGAAATTAATTGAATTTTAAAAAAACTAAAAATTAAATAAATCAATCTCGTACTAAAAAATATCAAACACAATAAAATATAAGCATGTTGAAATGTAATTACATAATAAGTATCATGAACATTTATATCTAACGTTTCATTTTTATCACCTATATAAGACAATACCAAAAACAAGATTGAAGCTAAAAGCAAAAAGAAATAAGATTTGTTTTTGAGTAATTCTAAAATCATAAATCGTTATTAATTAATTATCCCGGAATAATCTCCACCTCAGCATTCGCATTAAACAAATATAACTTTCCGGTTTTTACTTCTAAACATTCATAGCGTTTGACCCGAAGTCCTTTTTTTTGGAAAACTTTCCCGTTTTTAATTCTGAAAAAACTTCCGGAAGGCACTTCGTGGATAAAATGAATATCCGGTTTTCGTTCGTCAAATTGCTTTAAAGCAAAAGCCAATCGTGCATCGGTGTCGCTGCTGGCGGTTGGATTTCGAAAATGATTAGCAATCAAAGGCAAAACCGAATTTGGAAAAATCTCCGGTCGAATAAACGGAATCATCAACCGTTGAAAGGTAATTTTCCACTCACTTCCGTGTGGTTTGATGTTTCTTCCATATTTTTCAAAAGCAGCTAAATGAGCAATTTCGTGAACCAATGTAATCAAAAAACGGTATTTATTCAAATTGGCATTTACTGTGATTTGATGCTTCCCGGAAGGATGTCTTCTATAATCGCCGTGACGAGTTACCCGTTCGTTTACAATTTTTAAATGAACTGAATTGGTTTTGATTAACTCAAAAACCGATTCAACTGCGTGTTCGGGAAGATATTTTAAGAGGACTTCGCTCATTTAGTTGTTGTCAATTTCTTTTTTTTGATTGAGTAACGTTTTTGCATTTAATTCGGTTACTACTTTTTTACCCGTTTTGGCTTCTAGTTCTTTTCTGGCAACATTGGCAACATTTCCGCCTTGTTTGGCAACTTCTTTACTGTCTTCAAACGTTTCAGGATTTACTGCTTTGGAAATATCTTTTGTAGAAGCTTCTGCCAACATATTCAAAATCAATTCTGTATTGGTCATATTGTCACGAAGATTCTCCTTTTTTAATCCTTTCAATAATTTATATTCTTTGGTTGTTTTACCCGACCAAGATTTTGAAATTATATCGGTTAATGTGGCAAATTGCTGACCTTCTTTAATTCCTCTGCTTTTCCATTCATCTGTTAATTCTTTTCTGATTTCAATGCTTTTTAAGCGTTGATTAATCCAGTTTTCAGAATATCCCAATTGTAAATATTGCTCTAATGCTCTGTCAATTGTTATTTCCGGATCTTGCATTTCATCCAATCGTTCCGATGCAATTTGGGCTAACCACAACTTAAACGGCTCTGCTTTTGGAGATGGAATGGATTGAATTAAACGAAAAATTTGTTCAGTATCAGCAACATCAGTTTTATAAAATTTACCATCTGAAGATTGCATTTTCAGTTGACTACAATTTGTAGCCAACTCACTTCCTTCTTTTTTGAGCCTAACTTTTAAAACACTCCAATACTTTCGAGCGTTTGGACTTTCTGTTAAAATTCCTATAACATCAATAATAGAAAAGAACCACTTCTCCTTTTGTGCATCCCAAAGTGTTCTTACTTTTTTGTTTTCAAATAGCTGGATGGCGTTTTCTTGTTTCATATCTATATAATTTTAAAAAATTTGAATTACGGTGTTGATGAACTTACTTGCAGAACTTTCCCATTATAATACTTATTTCCGTTTAACGAAAAATCATAAATATAATCGGCCATTTCTTTGGCAGAAAGTGGTGCTATATATCCCGGAAAAGCTTCGTGCAACATTTCGGTTTGAACTGCTCCTAAAGCCAAAACATTAAACGAAATTCCTTCTTCTTTATATTCTTCTGCCAACAATTCCGACAAAGTAATGACTGCTCCTTTGCTGGAAGAATAAGCGGCTAAACCGGCAAATTTTGAACTTCCTTGTATGCCACCCATCGAACTAATCGACACGACGTGACTTCCTCTTTTCAAAAACGGTAAACAAATGCGAGTTAAATTGGCAACGCCAAAAACATTTACTTTGTAAACCATTTCAAAATCGGCTTGTGTTAATTGTAAAAATGGTTTTAGCACCAAACAACCAGCATTATGAATTAAAACATCAACATTTTTCCACGTTTGAGCGATGAATTCAGTTACTAAATTCAATCCGCTTTCTTCCGATAAATCAACTACCAGACAAGTTATGTTACGATGTTCGATTAATTCTTTTACTGTTTTTCGGGAAATAGCCAAAACTTGGTGACCTTCATTGGCAAATTGCAAAGCAAGTTCATAACCAATTCCGCGAGATGTTCCGGTGATGATGATATTTTTCAATTTCTTTATTTTTTTAAAACAATTTCTTTTTCTGAAGCATTGACCATTTTAGTCACAATCGGCAACATTTCCTGAATATAATCGGTCATAAATTCAGTATTCATTTGGCTAAAATCATCTGAAACATGATGATAATATTCATAATTTTCAAAGTCAAAAGTACTAACCGTTTGAGCCGGAACATTAAACTCTAAGAAAAACGGAAAATTATCGGAAGCCATAAATAATCTGTAATGTAATTCCGCTTGTAAAAATCCAACTGTCTTTTTTCCGGCATATTCATTCAATTTTTCTACCATATTTGATTTATTATAACCAGTGATGTAGGTTAAAAAATCACGTTTCATTGGCACTCCAATCATTTCAAAATTCAGCATACTATACAAATTAAAATTTTCACTTTTTAACTTTGCTGCCAAATGTCTTGAACCTAACAATCCTTTTTCTTCACCCGAAAAAAAGACAAATAGAATACTTCGTTTATTGTTTTTTTGGGATGAAAAATAGCGAGCAATTTCTGCCACTGCCAAACATCCTGTAGCATTATCATTAGCTCCGTTTGCAATGGAATCCTTTTCAACTTTTTTATCAATTATACCGATATGATCATAATGAGCACTAAAAATGATGAATTCGTCTTTTAATTTTGGATCTGTTCCTTCCAAAAACCCAACAATGTTGTAAGCTGATTTTTCAAAATTAGAAAGTTTGTCACGATACGATTCAAAATAGGGTGAAATCGACAAACTCTTAAAATAATTTTCTAAATGAACAGCCGCTAATTCTCCTCCTTTGGTTCCGGTATCTCTTCCTTCCAACAAATCGGAGGTAAGGTATTCTAATCGTGTTGAAACAGAATCTTTACTCACACTATAAACCATTTTTTCTGAAACCGCCACAGAAGCAGATTGCGAAAAAATGGGAAAAACAAAAAGCATTGAAAATAATCCCGAAATTGAAATGTATTTAATATAATTCATAGAATTGGTTTTGCGATAAAAATACAAAAAACCCTTTAAGAAAGCACTTAAAGGGTTTTAAATATATTGATTTGTGATTTATTTTTAAACCAATCCTCTCGAAATCACAATACGTTGAATCTCTGAAGTTCCCTCGTAAATTTGTGTAATTTTAGAATCACGCATCATTCTTTCTACGTGATATTCGGCTACATAGCCGTTTCCTCCGTGAATTTGAACCGCTTCATTGGCTACTTCCAACGCAATTTCGGAAGCGTATAATTTTGCCATTGCACCCGAATGAGCAATGTCTTTTCCTTCGTCTTTTTCGCAAGCTGCTTTCATTACTAATAATTTTGCTGCTGTCACTTTCACATACATATCAGCTAATTTAAAAGCGATGGCTTGGTGTTTAAAGATTTCTTTTCCGAATGCTTTTCGTTCGTGCGAATATTTCAAAGCCAATTCATAAGCTCCGGTTGCAATTCCTAATGCTTGCGATGCAATTCCGATTCTTCCTCCGTTTAACACGTTCATTGCAAAACTAAATCCGAAACCATCGGCACCAATTCTATTTTCTTTTGGCACTTTCACATCATTAAACATTAACGAATGTGTATCGCTTCCGCGGATGCCCATTTTCTTTTCTTTTGGACCAATTTCAAATCCGGCCCAACCTTTTTCAACTATAAAAGCATTGATTCCTTTGTGACCTTTTTCAACATCGGTTTGAGCAATTACTAAATAAGTTGAAGCTGTTGCTCCATTGGTTATCCAGTTTTTTGTTCCGTTTAACAAATAATAATCACCTTTGTCAATAGCCGTTGTTTTTTGAGAAGTGGCATCACTTCCTGCTTCCGGTTCTGATAAACAAAAGGCTCCAATCACTTCGCCTTGAGCTAACGGAACCAAGTATTTCATTTTTTGTTCTTCACTACAATATTTTTCCATTCCGGCACAAACTAATGAGTTGTTTACCGACATAATAACCGCTGCCGAAGCATCAACTTTTGCAATTTCTGTCATTGCCAACACGTAGGAAACGCTGTCTAAACCGGCACCGCCGTATTTTGGATCAACCATCATTCCCATAAAGCCTAATTCAGCCATCATTTTCACTTGCTCGGTCGGAAATCTTGAATGTTCATCTCTTTCAATAACTCCCGGTAATAATTCTTGTTGAGCAAAATCACGAGCCGCTTGCTGAATCATTAAATGCTCTTCGGTTAGATTAAAATCCATAACTATAAAAAAATTGATTGATTGTTTCTTAAATTTGAACGCAAAAATAGAACAATAAAGTCAAAATCTCAAACGATTTCGTAATTTTAGCCTATGTTTAAAGAATCCTATCAAGTTGTTGGTGTGATGAGCGGAACTTCGCTCGACGGAATCGATTTGGCTAATCTTCATTTTTCTGAAAAAGACGGAAAATGGTCGTATGAAATTCTAGAATCTGTAACCATTTCATATCCAAATCATTGGCTAAACAAATTGAAAGTTGCCGTACATTTTTCTGAAAATGAATTGATTCAATTAAATGAAGAATACACTGATTTTTTGGGAAATTCTATTAAAAATTTTCTAAACGATTATAAAATTGAATCCATCGATGCGGTTTGTAGTCACGGTCATACGATTTTGCATCAACCACAAAACGGGTTTACTTTACAAATTGGAAACTTACCTCAACTTGCCAAAATTATTGGTAAAAAAGTGGTTTGTGATTTTCGCGTTCAAGATGTTGAATTGGGCGGACAAGGTGCTCCGCTAGTTCCGATTGGCGATCGATTATTATTTTCTGAATATGATTTTTGTCTGAATTTAGGCGGATTTTCGAATATTTCATTTGAAGAAAATGAAGAGCGAATTGCGTTTGACATATCTCCCGTAAACACCGTTTTGAATTTTTATGCCAATCAATTAGGTTTTGATTATGATGATAAAGGCGAAATTGCTCGTTCAGGAAAAGTAAATCCTGATTTATTAACTGAATTAAACAACCTTGATTTTTATCAAAAAAAATACCCAAAATCACTCGGAATGGAGTTTGTGAATGCTACAATTCTGCCGTTAATTGAAAATTATTCCATTTCAATTGAAGATAAATTGCATACTTTTGTGGAACATATTGCTATGCAAATTGCTTTGGCCTTACCTAAAAAAGAAGGCAAAATATTGATTACTGGCGGTGGTGCTTATCATCTTTTTTTGTTAGAAAGAATGCAAAATTATTTATCAAAAATGAATCTTATTGTTCCGAATACCAAAACATTAGAATTCAAAGAAGCCTTAATTTTTGGCTTACTTGGCGTGTTGAAATTACGTAATGAAATCAATGTGCTTTGCAGTGTAACCGGAGCGAAAAATGATCATTCGTCGGGGAAAATTTTCAATTAAAAAATCCTTATTTTTTCTCCAATTTATTTTTTGTAAATTGAACCCTTGAATTTTTCCGTTCAAAAAAATAGCAATGAAGAAGATTTTATTAGTAGAAGACGAAGTTCACGTTGTATCGTTTATCAATAAAGGATTAACCGAAGAAGGTTATGAAGTTTCTGTGGCATTGGACGGAAAAACCGGACTTTCTTTACAACAAAACAATCAATTTGATTTTATCATTTTAGACATTATGTTGCCTGAAATGAATGGATTGGAAGTTTGTCGGGAAATCAGAAAAACCAATACACAAATTCTCATTTTGTTTTTAACGGCATTGGGAACTTCTGAAAATATTGTTTTAGGTTTAGAATCCGGTGCCGATGATTATTTGGTTAAACCTTTTAAATTTATTGAACTCTTAGCTAGAATTAAAACCTTACTTCGTAGAACCGAAAGTTTTAGTCCATCAATTCCTGAAATTCAAGAAGATTACATTTACAAAATTGACGATTTAATTTTAAATGATTTTAGCAAAACCGTTACCAGAAATGGTGAAACGATTTCGCTCACAACAACTGAATTTAAACTATTGCTCAACTTTTTGCAAAATATAAACAAAGTCCTTTCAAGAGGAGAAATTTTAGATACCGTTTGGGGTGTCAATTTCGATATGGGAACCAATGTGGTCGATGTTTATGTGAATTATCTCAGAAAAAAAATCGATTCTAATTCATCCAACAAACTGATTCATACCGTCATCGGAATGGGTTATGTAATGAAAGAAAATTAATGAAGACGCAAACCAAAATAACGTTACTTTTCTTAATTCCTTTTCTAATCGTATTATCACTTTTTAGCGGATTTGTGTATTATTCGTTTTTGAATTATTCGCACAACGACTTCTTTCGCTTACTTGAAATTCGTGCGATTACAGCCGGAAAAATTGAATTAGACAACAATCCAACAGCAAACATCAAAGAAATTAAAGAACTGCGTGATCAATTTTTTGAAAAATTACCTCAAGAAAAAGATTATTTTTTTCCGTTAGATAAAATAGAAACTTATCAAGACGAAAGTGAATTGTTGAATTTACCCATGATTTTTTTTGATGATGTCATTAAAAACGGAAAATCACAATATCAAAAAAACAACACCTTTTATAAAGGTATACTTTATAATAGTAAAAAAGGTAGATATATTGTTGTTGCTTCGGCAGAAAATTATTACGAATTACATCATTCAGCCTATTTAAAAAGAACATTGTTTTTATCTATTTTGGCTGCTTTTGTAATTTCTGCAATTACGTCACTTTATTTTTCAAAATATATTTTTAAACCTTTACGGAAAATTACTGAAAAAGTAAATCAGATTAGTTCTGAAAACTTGCATTTGCGTTTAGACGAAACCAATAAAAATGATGAATTGAACGAGTTAGCAAAAACGTTCAACACGATGCTTGATCGAATTGAAACTTCTTTTGAAACGCAAAACAACTTTATTAGCAATGCTTCGCACGAACTTAGAACTCCGCTTACTGCCATTATTGGTGAAGCCGATGTAATTTTATCGAAAGAAAGAACGCAAGAAGATTACCAAGAAGCCATCAAAATTATGTTGGTGGAGGCTGAAAAACTAGAAGGCAAAACTAGAGCTTTACTGTTTTTGGCTCAAACTGGATTTAACGGGAAAACGCAAAAATTTGATAAAATAAGAATTGATCAGTTGTTGATGGACGTTAAAGAAACATTAGAACGAATCAATCAAAAAAACAAAATTCATCTTGATATGAGTTTACTTCCTGAAAATTCAGATATGATAAAAGTAAACGGAAACGAGCAATTATTACATTTGGCTTTTAGCAACATCATCAATAATGGCTGTAAATATTCTGACAATCAAACCGTTAATGTTGCACTTGGAGCATCAAACAACAGTGTTTTTGTGGTTATCAAAGATGTTGGTATCGGAATTCCCGAATCGGAGCTAAAATTTATTTATGATCCATTCTTTAGAGCATCCAACACAAAAAATTACGAAGGTTACGGAATTGGTTTGCCGCTAACGCGAAATATCATCAGAATGCACCGTGGTGAAATTGATGTAAAATCGATTCAGAACCAAGGAACGACCGTTCAAATTAACATTCCGATGTACAAAATTTAACGTTTTTAAAACTTCTTTAAGATTCTCTAATCTTATTTTAATTTCGTCATTCAATTTTAATCAAATTCTAATTTTAGATTAATTTCTTTCTAATTTGATGCCCATAAATTTGTCACTATAAATCTAAAAAATAATAGTGTCATGAAAAAAACCATTCTTATCCCAACTGATTTCTCAATCGAATCATTAGCTGTTTTAAAAAATGTTTTGAGCCAATCTTCATCAAATGAAAAATTTGATGTCATTCTTTTGCACGGAGTTCATTTAACAGATTCAATCACTGATTTGCTTTTCTTATCAAAGAAAAAAATTGTAAATCAATTTATTACAAATGAATTTACTGAAGCGTGTTCGGTTTTACAAAACAAATATGCTTCAAAAATAAATTCTATTCGTAAAGATATTTTTACCGGTTTTACACAAGCTGCTTTTAACAATTATGTTGAAGGAAACAAAATTGATCAAGCATTTCTTCCAACAGAACATCAGTGGAAATTGGATAAAAGAAAAAGCTTTGATTTAGTTCCATTTATTCAAAAAAGTAAACTTTCTGTAGAACAAGTTGGGTGGAATGCTAATCAAAATATTCCTGAAAAGGGAAAAGTTGCCGAAATCTTCTTCAACGGAGTTCCTTCGCATTCTTAATTAGTAAATCAAAAAAACTATGAAAATTATAACCACCTACACCGTTGTATTTCTGGTTATTGTTGCAACGATCTTCACATTAATGTCCTTTTCTCAAAGTCCTGAAAAAAAAATTGTTGGACAATGGAATGAAAAATCTTGGGAATATGAACGTGTAAATAAAGTTGGCGACACTAACAGCAAAGAAATTACAGACGATGTAAAAAAAATAATCGGTCAACACCTACTCATTCATGAAGCCGAAACTTGGCAATTTTTGCCAAACGGAAAACTGCTCTTAAAAGCAGGTTCAACAGAACGATTAGTAGATTGGAAAATTAAAGGAAGAGGTCATATTCTTCAATTAAAATATGACGATAATGTTGTAGAAAACTACAACCTTACCGAACTTGACAACAACACAATGATTTTGAATTTTGATTCGGAAATTCAAGCTCGTGGAATTGCAAAATTAACATTTGAAAAATCATAAACTATGCTTAGAAAATTTAGTAATAGCAGAACATTAGAAGACAATATAAAATTAGGAGCACTTACTGCCTTTTCCGGCGGAATGGTGAATGTTGCCTCGTTACTGATTTTCTTTTCATTTTCATCAAATGTAACTGGTCATTATGCCATTTTGGCTTCAGAAATTGTAAAAGGAAATTTATATCAAACCGGAATTGTTTTTGCTTGGATATTTCTATTCTTTTTTGGTAGTTTTTTGTCCAATTTAATTGTTATTCATCTTAGTAAAATAAATACGTATTTGGCTCATTCGCTACCGCTGATTTTAGAAATTATTTGTTTAATGTCGGTGGGAATATATGGACAGTTTTTCTACATGGAAACACTATTTGAAACCGAAATCATGCTCGGAATCATGCTTTTTGCCATGGGTTTACAAAACGGATTAACTGCAAGTATTTCAAATTTTGCAGTAAAAACAACTCACTTAACAGGAACTACAACCGATTTAGGAATTCTATTTTCAATGTTTACTAAAAAAGAATACCGAGAAAATAAAGAGTTGAGAGGCAAGGCAAAACTATTAAGTACCATTGCAATTGCCTACTTAGGGGGAGCAATAATTTCCGGATTTCTTTATTTCTACACCGGATTTCAAGTGTTCTATATTGTGAGTGTATTTTTAACGATAGTAATTTCGTATGATTTATACAAAATTCGATTAGAAAGGTTCATGTCAATCAGAAACAGAAAAAATGCAATAAAGGTTTACAAAGAAACTAAAACTGTGCATCCGGCTTTCAATTTAAACTCATTTACAGAAAGAAAAGAACGAATGAAAGAAGAAACAGCATAAACATAAAATCCCCACTTTGGGGATTTTTTTTGCTCAACATTAATTTCAAAACAAAAACACTACATTTTTAATACACTTTTTCAAAATTTGGGTTTGAAATGTTTTACAGTAGCTTTCAAAAAAAATAATTTAGCAGACACTATTTCAACAAATCATGAAAAAAATTCTTCTTTCTGCTCTAATTGTTTTTAATACTTTTTTAGTTTTTAGTCAAACTAAAAATAAATTTTCAGACAAAACTCCTGTTTTAAAAACTAATGGAAAACAAATTCTTGAACCTTCAGGAAATCCAATTATTCTAAAAGGAACAAACCTCGGAAATTGGTTAGTTCCCGAAGGATATATGTTCAAATTTGAACAAGTAAATTCTCCTCGAAGAATTGATGATTTTCTGTATGAAATGATTGGTCCGGATAGTTTAGAAGTTTTTTGGGATAAATACCTTGACAATTACATCACCCATGACGACATTAAATATTTAAAACAAATTGGTTGCAATCATTTGCGTGTTCCATTTCATTATAAAATGTTTACGCAGGATTTATATATGGGAAAACGAAACTCAGGCTTTACCTATCTTGATCGAGTAATTGAATGGTGCAGACAAGAAAAACTGTATGTTTTATTGGATATGCATTGTGCTCCCGGCGGTCAAACCGGAGACAATATTGATGACAGTCATGGTTTTCCCTATTTGTTTTTTAGTCAAAAATCGCAAGATTTATTGAGCGAAATTTGGATTGATATTGCTAAAAAATATAAAAACGATCCCATTGTTATTGGGTATGATTTAATTAACGAACCGTTAGCTCATTATTTTAAAGATGAAATTAAAGATTATAATCTCCGTCTTCATTTGCTTTATAAACGATTAGTTTCCGACATTCGAAAAATTGATAAAAAACACACCATCTTTTTAAATGGTTCTATTTGGGGAGGAGATTTTGGTGTTTTTGAAGAAATTTTAGATAACAATATCGTTTATGAATTTCACAAATATTGGTTTGATGTAAATCAGGAATCCGTTCAGTTTTATGTAGATTTTAGCGAAAAACATCAAGTTCCCATCTACATTGGTGAAACGGGTGAAAACACAGATGAATGGGTAAATGATTTTCGGATTTTATTAGATAAAAATGAAGTTCATTGGTGCTTTTGGCCGTATAAAAAAATGAACAACACCAGCGGAATCATGAACTTTGATCAACCCGAAAATTTTGATCTTTTGATAAATTATGCCAAAAGCGACCGAAGTACCTATGAAAATATTCGCAAAAACAGACCTAATCGCGAATTAGTTCAAAAAGCTCTTAATCAGTATTTAGAGAATTCCCTTTTTACTAAAAAGAATTTTCCAAATGTGGGCTATATTGAAGGATTGGGGTTTAAAAATCATTCTCTAAAAAATAAGAAGTAAAATCACTACAAGTTCTATTTATAGTCTACGGGTCAATTTTTAATCAAATTGACCCGTTTTGCCATTTATTTTAAATTAAAAGCTGAAAAACGATTATTTTATTATAAAATCTTTATTAAAATAAAACTCAATTTAATATTTAAAATTAAATTTGCACCACAAACAAACTAAAAAAGAACAACTAACTAAAATGAAAGAATTACTCAAAAAATTTGAGAACAAAGAACCCGAAATAATTTTTAACTGGAAAGA
Source organism: Flavobacterium azooxidireducens (assembly GCF_023195775.1). Classification (NCBI taxonomy): domain Bacteria; kingdom Pseudomonadati; phylum Bacteroidota; class Flavobacteriia; order Flavobacteriales; family Flavobacteriaceae; genus Flavobacterium; species Flavobacterium azooxidireducens. The sequence continues at coordinate 2,188,938 of NZ_CP096205.1, read as the reverse complement.
TGCAGAAACCGATGCAGAAGGCTGGACAGTAATCAACTCTCTTCGTGGAGGTGCTGCCGGTGGCGGAACCAGAATGCGAAAAGGATTAGACATGAACGAAGTTCTTTCTCTTGCAAAAACTATGGAAGTAAAATTCTCTGTTTCTGGCCCTGCCATTGGTGGAGCAAAATCAGGAATCAACTTTGACCCAAATGATCCTCGAAAAAAAGAAGTTTTACAACGCTGGTATAAAGCCGTTTCTCCTCTATTGAAAAGTTATTATGGAACCGGAGGCGATTTAAATGTAGATGAAATCCACGAAGTAATTCCAATTACAGAAGAATGTGGCGTTTGGCATCCGCAAGAAGGCGTTTTCAACGGTCATTTTAAACCTACAGAAGCAGACAAAATCAACAGAATTGGTCAACTTCGTCAAGGTGTCATCAAAGTAATTGAGAATCCAAAATTTTCACCAGATGTAAACCGAAAATATACTGTTGCAGATATGATTACCGGTTTTGGCGTTGCCGAAGCAGTTCGTCATTATTATGATATTTATGGCGGAAGCGTTGTTGGCAAAAAAGCCGTTGTTCAAGGCTTTGGAAATGTAGGTTCTGCCGCAGCATTTTATTTAGCCGGAATGGGAGCCAAAATCGTAGGAATTATCGACCGAGAAGGCGGAATCATTAATGAGGAAGGTTTTTCGTTTGAAGAAATTAAACGCTTGTTTTTAAACAAAGACGGAAATAAATTAGTAGCCCCAAATATGATTCCATTTGAAAAAATAAATCAGCAAATTTGGAACATTAATGCCGAAATTTTTGCTCCTTGTGCAGCTTCACGCTTGGTTCAAAAAAGTCAAATTGACCAAATGATTGCTTCTGGTTTAGAAGTAATTTCAAGTGGTGCCAATGTGCCGTTTGCCGATAAAGAAATTTTCTTCGGTTCAATCATGGAAGAAACTGATGCAAAAGTTAGCTTAATTCCTGATTTTATTGCAAATTGCGGCATGGCTCGCGTTTTTGCTTATTTTATGGAAAAGAAAGTTCAAATGACCGATGAAGCTATCTTCTTCGACACTTCCGAAACCATCAAAAAAGCAATTGAAAAAACACATGCTTTAAATTCATCCAAAACCAATATTAGTGCAACCGCTTTTGAAATTGCTCTGAAACAATTAACTTAAACTAAAAATCGATGACTCTTTTAATCATCTTATTATTTGTTATTGGATACATGTCCATCACTCTAGAACACCCACTAAAACTAGACAAAACCGTACCTGCTCTTTTAATGGCCGCGACTATGTGGGCGGTGCTATCTGTTGGTTTTAACAATGGATGGTTTTCCATAATCGACACGCATGGACATATTTTTAATATTAATTCAGGTACTGCTGCCGAAAATCACGATGGTTTTCTCGAAAACCTAATGCACCATTTCGGAAAAACATCAGAAATTCTAATTTTCTTAATTGGTGCCATGACCATCGTAGAAATTATTGATTTACACAGAGGTTTTGACGTGATAAAAAACAGAATTAAAACAACCAATAAAGTACGTTTATTATGGACGCTTGGAATTGTTGCTTTTATCCTATCTGCTATTATTGACAACCTTACAGCAACCATTGTTTTAATTACTTTACTTCGAAAATTAATCCCTAAAAGAGAGTACAGAATTTGGTATGCATCACTAATCGTAATTGCTGCCAACGCAGGTGGAGCTTGGTCTCCTATTGGAGATGTAACCACGACTATGCTTTGGATTGCCAATAAGGTTACTGCTGTCGGATTATCAGAATACGTTATTGTACCGTCTATTGTTTGTTTTGTGGTGCCATTTTTTATTGCCTCTAAGTTAAAACCTTTTCAAGGAATAACTGAGAGAAAATCATATGGAATCAACGAAGAATCTGAACGTTTATTAAGCAGTAAAAAAATGCTATATATTGGTTTAGGAGCTATTGTTTTTGTACCTATTTTCAAAATGATTACCGGACTTCCTCCCTATGTTGGAATGATGTTTAGTCTTGGTTTTGTTTGGTTAGCATCAGAATATGTTACACCGTTTGACGACTTCAATAAAAAAGACAAACACCTTTATTCAGGTCATAATGCATTAACAAAGATTGAATTTTCAAGTATTCTTTTCTTTCTAGGTATTTTAATGGGAGTGGCTGCTTTAGAAAGTATGGTATTTGGTCAAATTGATGGCAATGATACCGGAACACTTCGTTATGCAGCAGAATCGTTATCCAATGCCATTCCAAATATGGATGTGGTAGTTATTTTGTTGGGAATTTTATCATCAATCATAGACAACGTGCCATTAGTAGCCGCTTCAATGGGAATGTACACTTTTGAAGTTGATAGCTCAATTTGGCACTTTATAGCATACTCTGCCGGAACCGGAGGAAGTATGCTCATCATCGGTTCAGCCGCAGGTGTTGCCGCAATGGGAATGGAAAAAATTGATTTCATTTGGTACCTCAAAAGAATAACTTGGCTTGCCTTCGCCGGATTTATTGCAGGAGCATTAACTTTCATGTTAATTGAACATTTTATACGACCTACAATTTAAAACCGTAACTTAGCGTTATAATTCTAACCAATTAAAAAAACATTTTAAAATATGCAACCAGCAGATAGTTTAGCAACAGCACAAAATGCTTTATTAGAAGACCAACCCATAGAAAAAACATTATCCATTTGGGATTTAATTACCAGTGGCGGAATTGGTGGTCAACTCATCATGATTACATTGGCGTTATTATTATTTTTTGCCTTATATCTTTATTTCGAAAGATTAATGGCGATTAATGCCGCTTCCAAAATTGATACTAATTTTATGAACAACATTAAAATGAATATCACCAACGGAAAAATTGATGCCGCCAAAATGCTTTGTGCTCAAACCAATTCTCCTGTTGCTCGTTTAACCGAAAAAGGAATTTCCCGCATCGGAAAACCATTGGAAGACATCAACACAGCCATTGAAAATGCCGGAAAACTCGAAATTTACAAACTGGAGAAAAACGTAAGTATGCTCGCAACTATCTCCGGTGCAGGACCAATGATTGGTTTCCTTGGAACTGTAATTGGTATGATTCTTGCCTTTCACAAAATGGCAAGCGGTGGCGGACAAATTGAAGTTGGTGCTTTAGCAGAAGGTATTTATACCGCTATGACAACAACTGTTGCCGGTTTAGTAGTAGGAATTATTGCGTTTATGGGCTACAACCATTTAGTTGTAAAAACCGATAAAGTAGTACATCAAATGGAAGCCAATGCAACCGATTTCCTTGACCTTTTAAACGAACCGTCATAATATGAATATCAGAGGTAGAAATAAAGTATCGCCCGAATTCAATATGTCGTCTATGACGGATATTGTGTTTTTGTTATTGATTTTCTTTATGCTAACATCCACAATGGTTACCACCAATGCATTGGATTTAGTATTACCAAAAGCAAAAGGGAAAACCGACAGTAACAAAAATATTTCGGTGAGCATCAATAAAGATTTAGAATTTTTTATTGACAAAGACCAAGTTCAAGAAGCCGATTTAGAAGCTCGATTATTAGCCTTATTTTCCAACAAAGAAGACAAAGCCCTTATTTTAAGAGCAGAAGAAGGCGTGCCAATTGAAAAAGCAGTAAATGTGTTAGACATCGCCAACCGCAATCAAATTAAAGTGGTTTTGGCAGTTCGACCAAAATAATAAGAAGCTAATCCTGCTTTTCGCTGCAAGCTTTGGCTCAAAAACCTTTTTTTCTACGGTCTGTCAGGAGCTTCCTTTGGTCGCTCTGCCAAACCAAGAAAAAATAGGTTTTCATCACCAAAGGCTTTCCGCTACAATCAGGGCTAAAACGAGAAACGATGAAATATTTAGAAACCGAACACGAAAAAAAATCATTTGCCATTTCCACAGCGATAATGACAGTGTTGCTTTTATTAGTTATTTTTCTCGGATTATCCTATATGGATCCACCACCCGAAAACGGAATCGCCATTAACTTTGGAAACACCGATGCCGGCTCAGGAAACACCAACACAACCGAACCGGTTAAAACAGAACCAAGAGAAGTACCTGAACAACCTGTGGAAGAAGCAACATCTGAACCAACTTCACCAAGTAAAGTCTCCGAAAATGTAATCACAGCCGATAACGAAGCGGCCATTGCAATAAAAAGACAAAAAGAAGAAGCCAAAGCCAAAGCAAGTGCAGAAGCAGCCGCCAAAGTGGCCGAACAGAAAAAGAAACAAGAAGAAGCCGATAAAAAAGCAAAATTAGATGCTTTAATTGGTGGTGTAAAATCCTCTGACGGAAAAACCACCGGTGGCGACGGAACTTCAACAACTGCCGGAAACCAAGGAAAATTAGACGGAAGCATCTATTCCAATAGTTACTACGGTAGCGGAAAAGGAACAGGAACCGGAACGGGAGCTTGGGGATTAAACGGTAGACGACTTTCCAGTCCGGGAGCTGTAAAAGCAGAATGTAATGACGAAGGAACTGTGGTTGTTGAAGTAAAAGTAAATAAAAACGGAGGCGTTACTAACGCAAAATTTAGTCCGAGTGGTTCAAATACAACCAGTAAATGCTTACAGGAAGCTGCAATCAAATCGGCTTATAAATATAGATGGAACGACGATGCAAATGCACCGGATGGACAAATTGGGTTTATTGTATTTAACTTTAGAAACGGAGAATAAAAAATAAAATTTATTTATATTTAAACCTCACTTTTGTGGGGTTTATTTTTTTAAAACAATGAATTATCAAGAAACTGTAAACTGGCTGTTTAATCAGCTTCCAATGTATCAAACACAAGGAGCATCGGCATATAAACCGAACCTTGACAATACTATTTTGTTGGCAAATTACCTCAACAATCCGGAAAAAAAACTCAAAACAATTCACGTTGCGGGAACTAACGGAAAAGGCTCTACTTCTTCCCTATTGGCATCGGTTTTACAGGAAGCAGGTTACAAAGTAGGTTTATATACTTCACCTCATTTAAAGGATTACCGCGAACGCATAAAAATTAATGGAGAAGAAATCACGGAAGAATTTGTCATCGACTTTGTTTCGCAACACAAAACCTTTTTTGAAAATCAGCAATTAAGTTTCTTCGAAATGACGGTCGGTTTAGCTTTCGATTATTTTGTAAAAGAAAATGTTGACATCGCTATAATTGAAGTTGGTATGGGCGGCCGTTTGGATTCCACCAACATCATCACACCACTTATTTCCGTAATTACAAATATCGGATTAGATCACACACAATTTCTAGGAAATACATTGGAATCTATTGCTTTTGAAAAAGCCGGAATTATCAAACCAAACATTCATATTGTAATTGGAGAATATACAAATGAAACAAAACCCGTTTTTATAAAGAAAGCATCAGAAACCAATTCAGAAATCTATTTTGCGTCTGATTTAATTGAAGAAGTTTATCCCACTGCTTTATTAGGTGATTATCAAATTCAAAACAGAAAAACAGTTCAACATACTCTTCGGATTTTGCAGCAACAAAATGAATTTACTTTTTCAGAAGAAACTATAAAAAATGGCTTTTTAAACGTCATTCAAAATACCGGATTATTGGGAAGATGGCAACAATTGGGAGATAGTCCAAAAATAATTTGTGATACAGCTCATAACAAACACGGCCTTTCGATTGTGCTAAAACAAATAGAAAACCAAGAATTCGATCAGCTTCATATTGTTTTAGGCGTTGTAAATGATAAAGATTTGGGAGAGATTCTACCATTATTTCCAAAAAAAGCAAAATATTACTTCTGTAGCCCAAAAAATTTACGCGGTTTACATCCTGAAATTCTAAAGGAAAAAGCAATTGAGTTTGGACTTAACGGAAAAGTATATAATTCTGTTTCAGAAGCTTATCAGGAAGCTAAAGAAACAGCAGGTGCAAACGACTTGATTTACGTAGGCGGAAGCACATTTGTTGTGGCAGAAATTTTATAATTTTTTTCATTTTTTATTTGCAGATACCAAAAACTGTGTTATATTTGCACTCGCAATCAAGCACTAATCGGGCGATTAGCTCAGCTGGTTCAGAGCACCTCGTTTACACCGAGGGGGTCGGGGGTTCGAACCCCTCATCGCCCACGAAAAACTCCTTAAGAAATTAGGGAGTTTTTTTAGTTTTAAAGGGTCATTACCTCTCCCGATAGATTCTGTGTTGATTTCCAAAATAAAATCTAAATTTTTATTAGTTTTGTTTTTCAAGACAGTCTCTGAACTAGTCTCTATAGCGTGTTTAAACCATTTGTGTTTGCACGCTATTTTTTGTTATATATTCTTTATCGTAAACTGTTTCATTTTTGAATAAAATATAGATTAGTTCGAGTAACTTTCTTTGAACTGCTACCAAAGCTTTCATTTTAATACCGTGTTTAGACACTAATCTTGCGTAAACACTTTTAAAATTTTCATCCCATTTTACAGCACTTAATGCTGGTAAATGCAATGATTTTCTTAAAAACCTATTTCCTTTCTTGGATATTCTTGGCTTCCCCTTTACTGAGGTTCCTGATTGCTTTTCTTTTACATCCAGTCCTGCATAACTAGTTAGCTGAGATTTGTTTCTTATTAATTCAAAACCGTTTGTTTCCGCTAAAACTGTCACTGCGGTTAATTCACCAACACCAGGTATTGATGTAACTCTTTTGATGATATTGGACACTTGAAGATCAGCTTTTGTAATTTCGTTGATTTCTTTTTTTATTTCTTTTTCTTGTAAATTCAATAATACTATTCTCTTTTTCATCCTATCAAGACTTCGTTCATTTGGCATAGCTTCTACACTTTCAGCATGTATTTGGTTTTTAATATTACTCCTCTCTTGAACAATTTGCTCTCTTTCACGGGTAAGCTGTTGTAGCTCCCTGTAAATGCTTTTAGGCTTTGTCCATCGATCTAATTTTCGCTCTAATCCAAATTGTGCAATTGCTTGCGAACAACTCTTATCGGTTACTGTTTTTTGTTCTAAGGTTCGTATGTAATTACTAATCTTATTGGGTAATACAATACTTACCTCACAACCGTTATCGACTAAATGATATGCAAACTTTTGATGATAAACTCCGGTTGCTTCCATAACGTAACGTATGGGAAGCTCTTTATCTATTTGCTTATTTACCCATTCAACCAATGATTTAATTCCAGAATCACTGTTTTTAAAAACTTTGTAACTAAATAACTCAATGTTGAAATCTTCATATATACGGCCTAAAGTAATGACTAATTCCTTTTGAGCAACATCAATTCCTGCGACTTGTTTTAATAATTTTTTAATCATTTTTTTAATATTAGTAATTGATAAAGTGATGTATCTTCCTTCGTCTTTTCTCCTAGTTGGATATTCAAGATATTAAGCAATACTCAATTCTTTACATTCTGTTCAAACTCTAAAAGATAAAAAAGAAAGAGGTAATATCTATCGAACAATATACTTCAAGAGTTATTTAGCCATCGGTATACTCTCTTTCTTTTCACTTTATTTCTTCAAATTTATAATATCAACTTTATTTTGCAAACATAGGAGCTATCGGGAGGTTCAGAGTGTCACGTCGACAACGTGGAAGTCATTGGTTAGAATACAATATGACCCACTTTTTTTTAACTTACCACAAAGAAAAAAGGCACAAAATTCCTGAAATGTCATCTAGATTTGATGGTTACCTATCACTTTTGATAAGTGAATGACAAATTACTAATAAACCAAAATATAAATAGATATGAATTCCATTTTAAATAGAAATATATACTTAATTAAAGAACATATCGGAATGTTCAAAGCATCAAACAACTTTGATGTGTTTAATCCTGACAATGGTTCATTAATTATGACTTGCAGAGAACCTAATTTAGGTTTTTTTACCAAATTGTTTCGTTTTACAGATTATAAAAGAATGACACCATTTAACGTAGTGATTTCTGATACGCAAGGAAAAAAAATAATATCTGTAAAAAGGGGCACGACTATACTTCGTTCAGATGTTGAAATTTTCGATGAGTCTGATAAATTAATTGGCGTTTTTAAACAAAAGTTTTTCTCTTTTGGGGGCAAATTTGAAATTCACGATGCAAATGACAAACATTTATGCACGCTTCAAGGAAAATGGACCGGCTGGGATTTTAAATTCATTAAAGACAACAGAGAATTGGCCCACGTATCAAAAAAATGGTCTGGAATAGGAAAAGAATTTTTTACAAGTGCTGATAATTATGTATTAGAAATTTATAATCACGTGCCACAAGATGATAACTTAAGACCTTTAATTGTGGCTTCCGTTATGTGTATTGATATGGTTTTTAAAGAATAATTTCATTAAATAAAATAACCTTGAGCCGTCTTGAAAGCAATTTTGAGACGGTTTTTTCTTAACAGCACAAAACCCGCGTGAGGGATTGAAGCGAAAAGCCCACAGCACAAAACGCCAATTTTCTTGGGCTCAAAAAGCGACCAAAGGAAGCTCTTTTGGGCCCTTAGAAAATGGCGTTTTGTGCGAGGACTTGTAGCGGAAAGCCCGTACACGCCCCAAAAAAAATCCCAACCTGAAAAGATTGGGATTCTGTATTTTTAGATGATTAGCATTGCATCACCGTAGGAGTAGAATTTGTATTTTTCTTTGATTGCTTCTTCGTATGCTTTTTTCATTAAATCGTGTCCGCAGAAAGCCGAAATCATCATTAATAACGTTGATTTTGGTGTGTGGAAGTTGGTTATCATACAATTGGCGATACTGAAATCGTAAGGTGGATAGATGAATTTATTGGTCCAACCTTCGAACGGATTCATTGTTCTTGCTGAGGAAACTGATGATTCGATGGCACGCATCGAGGTTGTTCCGACGCAACAAATACGTTTTTTTTGTGTGATGGCGTTGTTCACGATATCGCACGCTTCTTGTTTGATGATTAACTCTTCGGAGTCCATTTTGTGTTTAGACAGATCTTCTACCTCAACCGGATTGAATGTTCCGAGACCTACGTGTAGGGTTACTTCGGCAAAGTCAACTCCCTTAATTTCAAGGCGTTTCATTAAATGTCTGGAGAAATGCAATCCGGCAGTTGGTGCGGCTACGGCTCCTTCTACTTTGGCGTAGATGGTTTGGTAACGCTCTTCGTCTTCGGGAGTTACTTCTCTGGTGATGTATTTTGGGATTGGAGTTTCGCCCAATTCGGTTAATTTATTTCTGAATTCGTCATACGAACCGTCGTATAAAAAACGTAATGTTCTTCCACGAGAGGTGGTGTTGTCGATTACTTCTGCTACTAATGAATCATCATCTCCGAAGTACAATTTGTTTCCGATACGGATTTTTCTGGCTGGATCAACTAATACATCCCAAAGACGTTGTTCTGCATTAAGTTCACGCAATAAAAACACTTCGATTCTTGCACCAGTTTTTTCTTTATTTCCGTAAAGACGGGCTGGGAACACTTTGGTGTTGTTCATAATCATTACATCGCCATCGTCAAAATAGTTGATGATGTCTTTGAACGTTTTATGTTCGATTGTTTTTTTTGCTCTGTCGATCACCATTAGACGCGATTCGTCACGGTTTTCTGCAGGGTATTCAGCCAATAATTCTGTTGGAAGATTGAATTGAAAATGAGATAATTTCATATAAAGTAATTAGTTATTAGTAATTAGTGAATAGTTTTCACTACTTCTAATTTTCAGATTGCAAATATACGATTGTGAGATAGGCGTTGTCAAGTGTTTTGAGGTTTATTTTTTGTGGAAAGTTGCTAAGGTGCTAAGGCACTAAGGTTCTGAGTGCTTTGGCATATAAATATTGCACTATTCCGCAATTTGAAATCCGAAGTTTTTTAAATCTTGCCAAAAAGTGGGGTATGATTTTGAGACGACTTCGGCATTTTGGATGGTGATGGGAACTTTTAGAGCTAATGGTGCGAAAGCCATAGCCATACGGTGGTCTTGGTATGTGGAAACAGAAACCTCACCCCCAACCCCTCTCCAAAGGAGAGGGGAGTGAGCGTCGAGTGTTAGTGAATCGTTTGTAACTGATATGTTTGCTCCGAATTTAGAGAGTTCTGCTTTTAAGGCTTCTAATCGATCTGTTTCTTTTATTTTCAGAGTGTGCAATCCGGTTAAGTGACAGCCGATGCCGAGTCCGAAACAGGTTACGGCGATGGTTTGGGCGATGTCGGGGGAATTATTTAGTTGCGAGTTGAAAGTTGCGGGTTGCGGGTTATCTGTTTTGCGTAAAAGGATTGTGTTATTTTGAAAATCGGTTTCTACTCCGAAATTTTTATAGATTTCGACAAGGGCGACATCACCTTGTAGGCTGTTTTTTTTGTAGCTTGAAAGGGTGATTTGTGTGCCGATTTCGGATAGGGCGATTATGGAATACCAGTAGGATGCTGAACTCCAATCTGACTCAATAGTAAGGAGTTTGGAGTTTGGAGTTTGGAGTGAATTAACTTTTATACTATTATTTTCGAAGGATGTTTCAACGCCAATTTCGTTGAGTAATGCCAATGTCATATTGATGTATGGGATAGAAGTTATTTCGCCTTCGAGGGTGAGTTCTAATCCGTTTTCGAGTTTTGGAGCGATTAGTAATAGGGCTGATATGTATTGACTGCTGACGTTTGCCGGAAGGGAAACTTTGTTTTGGTTTAACTTTTTTCCTTTGATTCTGATGGGCGGAAAGCCTTCGTTTTCTTCGTAGGTGATTTCGGCTCCTAACTGATTTAATGCTTCGACAAGAATTTTAATTGGGCGTTCTTTCATTCGAGATGAACCGGTTAAAACAACTTCTTTCCCGTCTTGAATGGAGAAATATGCAGTGAGAAAACGCATGGCTGTGCCGGCGTGGTGGATGTCTATTGCGGTTGTCTGTTGTCCGTTGTCGGTTGTCCGTTGTCCGTTGTCGGTTGTCGGTTGTCGGTTGTCCGTTGTCGGTTGTTCGTTGTCTGTTACCTGTTTTTGGATTGCTTTTAGCATTACTTCACTATCATCGGAATTGGAGGTGTTTTCTAATTTGATTGTGGGATATAATGCTTGTAACAACAATAATCGGTTGGTCTCTGATTTAGAACCGGTGATTTTTAGTTGAAGGTTGCGGGTTGCGGGTTGAGGGTTATAGGTTAATTTTAAATCCATTATTTAGTGACAACTTTTAGTCCAATGATTGAGATGATGAGAGTACTAATGAAAAATACTCTCCAGAAAGTGGCGGGTTCTTTGAATACTAAGATTCCGACGAGCACACTGCCGACGGCTCCGATTCCTGTCCAGATTGCATAAGCGGTGCCGATAGGTAATTCTTTAGTTACTTTTATCAAAAGTAACATACTGATGGTGAGGCAAATTAAAAATCCGCCATACCAAAGCCACATCGTTGTTCCTGAGGTTTCCTTGGCTTTGCCAAGACAAGCTGCAAAAGCGACTTCGAATAGGCCGGCTATAATGAGGAGAATCCAATTCATAATTTAATTCCAGTTTATAAGGTCTTACTACTTAATACTAAAATCTTGATTCTATTTTAGTTTTTCGTTATTCTGATGACGATCGTGGTCGCGATTGGTTTTTATATCTAATTTTTTATCAAAAGCGGCTTGTAAATCGATTCCGGTTTGATTGGCGAGACACAAAACTACAAAAACCACATCGGCTAATTCTTCGCCAAGGTCTTTGTTTTTATCACTTTCTTTTTCGGATTGTTCGCCGTAGCGACGAGCAATTATTCTGGCTACCTCACCTACTTCTTCGGTTAGTTGAGCCATATTGGTTAGTTCGTTGAAATAACGAACGCCGTGGTTTTTGATCCAGTTATCTACTTCGAGTTGGGAATTTTTGAGGTTCATGGCTGATTTTTTATACTATTTTTAGACTTTTTTAAGTATTATTTTCTCTGTTTGGTTTTCTACAACTCTCTTGAAAAAGTCTTTTAAATCGAGATATTTATCGGGCATAATTATCGATTCGTTGATACTGAAAGAGACACTTAACTGCACTTTATTTCCAACAGCTTGGGCATTAAACTTGTAATTTAATAAATTATCACCCGTTGAAAGCACCAGCGATTTAGGCAAATACTCTACCACATAACCTTCCGGAATGCTATATGTTAATGTATATTTATCTTCGTGAGGAAATGTAAAATCTATTGGATATTCTCTTGTATCTGCCTTGAAAGGGTTTTCACTCATTGCATAAAAAAGTAAAGGTGTAAAATAAATTTTGTCACCTATTATTTCTGTTAAACCATTGTGAGAAAACTGAAATTCTTCATTGATTGGTTTGCTTAAATCGGATTCATTTGATGCAATATGCTCTTCAATTTCTATACTTGATAATTTTTTTTCTAATGCTTCTAGATACGTTTCTTTTGTTAGGTTTAAAAAGCGACTTCTAAACCGGAAGGCATTATAGTCATAATGTTGCATTCTTATCTTTCCTTTAACGCTTCCGTCTGCTTCAATTGATAACAAACCTATAGTGTTTTCTTTGGAAATTAATTTAGGTAAAAGATTAACAAATGTAGAAGAGCCGTCTTTTCTAATCAATCGTCCATTCCAGTTTAATACTCTTGATGGCAAAACGTTTAAGTAACTGTTTTTATCTGTTGCATCCAGCAAAATGAGATTGTCAGGAATTTCTACTGCGGCAACAACATAGTTAAATGAAGTTCTTGATGGATATAAAGGAATTCCATTTGCCAACGTACTAACAAGTATTGGGTTTGCTTCTAATCCTGCATAACGCAACATCGACACAAGCATTAAATTTATTTCGGCTACATTTCCTGTTTTATTCTTATAAGCTGAACGAACTCCATCGTCACAATAGATTCCGTTAAAATCATTCCATTTCACTTGTTTTTTTACAAAATCTAACACCGCAATAATTTTTTCGTCTCTTGTGTTTTTTCCTTGTAAAACAAAATCCAATTCTTTTTCAAAATAACCTGTTTTTTTCACTTCTGCTCCAAAATTTTCGCTATCGTAAATAGTCTTACATACATCTTCCCATGATGTTGAATAACTTTTTATGGGATTGTTCGGAAAATTAGTTGATGTTAATTCATGATTAACACTTGCAGTATAATTTTTAACGTTACCAACATAATCTTCTTTTTTTAATAGTGGCACATTTTCACTAACATATGTTGTTATTGTTTCCTTGTAAGAAAACTGTTCGTTTGAATAACTTGTTTTTTGAAAATGTGAGTTCCCTACTTTTTCTTTATCTGTATAATGAAAAGTTGTACTTTTAGCAGAACTGGTCACTTTAGGCAAAATGTACCCTTTAGTTCTTGGGGTGTAATAATAATATTCAGGAATTACAGTTTCAAATTTTGAATATTTTACCGGTATGCTTTTTTGAAAATACCACTCTGGTAAATTTGAAAAAAAAGGAGATGTTAACACATATTTATATTCAATAATAGACCCCTCTCTTACGTTTGGCATAGAAATTTTTACTTTACTCCAATACTTATTCGTTTTTTCTAAAAACTCGCCATCACTTTTTAATTTAGTTTTTTCTATTTTTCCTTTTTCTAAATTATATGTATATGCTTTCGAAAAAACTACACTTTCTCTCTCAGTTCCACCAATATAAATTGGAATTTCAACATCGCCAAAAGAATAACCTTCTTTCTTATAAATTTTAACTTTCGAGGTTACCTCAGTAATCATTTGAAATCCATTATTCATGTCGTAACTAAAGTAAGTTCTTCCTACATCAAATAAAACGGCAGCCTCGGCATCTTTCTCTGTTGGATGTTCTTTTTCTTCTAACTCGGTCACAGTAACTTTACCCAATTCATACGATTGACTAAAACATGACAATGAGAAGATAATGAAAAAACAAACTGCACTGATTTTTTGAATGATTTTCATGAGTTTTTAATTTTGAATTAATACTAATTTTGCGTTATCGTTTTTTGCAATTTTTTCTATAAATTTTCTATATTCTTCGTATTCAGTTTTTGAATAAAATCCTTTGTTTATAGTCAATGAACGCTTATAAACCACTTTATTATCATTCAACTGAATTTCGGCTTTATAATGTCCGAATTTTTCATTAAATTCTACTGATTCTGGAATAGATTCTACTGAAAAATTATCTGGTAAATTAATATTTATGTCGTCATAATCATAAAAACCTCTCGAAATTTCAAAAGGTGAATTTCTAGTTCTGTATCTTTTGGGAACAGATGAATATTGATTGAATGCATTTAAAGCAAACATCAACCGCTGACCGCTTTTCGACGCATAATTTTCTGCTTCTAAATCTATATTTTCTGTAAATTCTATTGCACTTTTGTCATTTTTAAAAACAGGGTTTTTCCATTGCAAATTATTTATCGTACTGAAATAATTTTTATAATGTTTGTCTAAATCGTCTTTTGATTTTCTTTCCAATAGATATTTTCGATCGTATTGGGTTCCTAACGACTTAATTGTAACCTTTCCTAATATTGAACCATTATTGTGTAAAGAATAATTTGCTGAAGTGATTTGACTATTATTTTTTTCTGAATAAGCTTTTGTGTCTGTTATTTTACCTCCATCGGATTTTATTATTAAAGCTTTTCTATCATCTGTAAAATTGGCTTGGAAATCAAATGGAACAATTTGATCCGTACATTCCATCCATTTTAATTCGTTTTGGTAAGGAATACATAATATTGCATGATTTCCTTGCATTGAAACAAAATCGGGATTAATATCTCTTTGATACTTGTCACCATAAATAATCGTATAATATGACTCTACCCCAACTACACTTAGCAGTGCTCTTGTATAGTTTGAAAGTGCCTTACAATCTCCATACCCTAATTTATCAACATCTTTTGCTAACATGGGTTTCCATCCACCGATACCCATTTGAATACTAACATATCTGGTTTTATTTTGAACGTACTCAAAAACCTTTTGTGTAATCTTTAATTTATCGGTTTCATCGCCAACGTATGTTTTGATTTTAGACTTTGTTTCTTCAGATAGTTCATCAGTTCCGTTTAACAAATTAGCATATACCCAAGAACCAAAACCGCTCCAAGTTTCTGCCTCACCATCAACTCCTTCTAAATGAAATTTATTCAATCCAAAAAGTACAATTGGGGTGAATTTTCGCAAACTTGGAGCATATTCTTCTTGTTTAAAAGCTTGAATATTTGTAGCTTCAAAAGATAATTTTCCTGATACTTCTGTTTTTTGGATTGAAAAATCTTCAAAATTTTCTTCTTTGTATTTAAATCCTAAATCCTGAGGATAGGAAATTGTTATTTTGCTATTTTCCGTGCTTAAAAAATAATTTTCTAAAGGTGTCCAACTTGGTATAAAAGCTGTATTTGACGTTTCTACTTCACATTCAAAAACTATAGTAAAAGGATAGGATATTGGTGTATAATCGAGATATAAAACACGACTATCAGTATATACTGAAAATCCATCTGCCACACTTTGATCTCTGAAATCTTTCTTTTTAATTTTTTTAATTTCCGAACCAAGTGAATTTAATATTTTGGCCTCAATGGAAACTATATGTAAAGTCTTATCATAATTTTGATAAGCATCCATGTGGCGTAAACCATATTCGTTAAATACTGTAACAATCCGCTTGGATTTAATGGTCATTGATCTTCTGGATTTTATACTAATCTCTCTTTCCTGTAAACGAATACAAGCATTTGCATTTTCTTTTAACTCTTTTGGGATTAAAAAATCAGATAAAATTTGAGCTTTAACAGATGTTAAAAAAGCTAGATAAAGAAATAGAGTCCAACTTATTTTTTTCATAAAAATTCATAAAATTCCGAACGAAAGTATTCGGAGAGTAGTAATTAATTTGGTGTAGTTTTTGGAAACTCTATTCATCAAAAATAGGATAAAAGAAGTAGAAAACAAAGATTATTCTTTATTTTTTGTATCAATTAATATTGTTACCGGACCGTCATTTAAAAGTGTCACTTTCATATCGGCACCGAACTGACCGGTTTGTACTTTCTTTTCTAACTCTTTCTCTATTTGTTGGATGAATTTCTCATAAATCGGAATTGCAATTTCAGGTTTTGCCGCTTTAATGTAGGACGGACGATTGCCCTTTTTTGTTGATGCATGAAGTGTAAATTGACTCACGATAATCATTTCGCCATCAATATCTTTAACCGATAAATTCATGACATCATTTTGATCACCAAAAATGCGAAGATTTACAATTTTTGTAGAAAGCCATTCTATATCTTCTTTGCTATCTGACTCTTCAATTCCTACTAAGACTAACAAACCTTTTTGAATGGAAGCTACAATTTCTCCTTCGATGGTTACTGAGGATTGTGAAACTCTTTGGATAACGGCTTTCATTTTTTATGGTAATGGGTAATTGGTTAATCTAAATCCTGATTTCTTCCATCAGCATAAATATCATTTCGGTATTGTTCTTCATCGCCTTCTAAAATTTGAAGGTAACTTTTGTAGCGAGACCAAGCTATTTTATCTTCTTCTAATGCATTTTTAATCGCACAATTGGGTTCGTCTTTGTGCAAACAATTGTTGAATTTGCATTGGTCTTCCAACTCAAAAAACTCGGGAAAATAACCTTTGATTTCTGACTTTTCCATATCCACAATCCCAAATCCACGAATACCGGGTGTATCAATTATTTTAGAATTGAATGATAAATCAAACATTTCTGCAAAAGTAGTCGTATGTTGTCCTTGTTGATGAATATCGGAAATTTGTTTGGTTTTTAAATTCAAATTAGGTTCCAAAGCATTCACCAATGTAGATTTTCCAACACCGGAATGACCTGAAAACATACACACTTTTCCTTCCATCATTTGTTTCAATTCGTCTAACCCTTTTTTTGCTGTGGCAGAAACACGAAGGCATTCATAGCCAATCTGATTGTAGGTGTATTGCAAGAATAATTGTTCGTCTAAAGTTGCGTCATCATACGTATCCACTTTATTAAAAATCAATACGGCTTTGATGTGATAGGCTTCAGCAGTTACCAAAAAACGATCAATAAAACTTGTTGTTGTTATTGGATTATTGATAGTAACCAACAAAAAAACAATATCAATATTGGATGCAATGATGTGCGTTTGTTTCGATAGATTAACCGATTTTCGAACAATATAATTCTTTCTATCGTGAATGTTATGAATGCTTCCTGTAATCGCATCAGAAGTTTCATCAATTTCAAAATCAACCACATCGCCCACCGCAATTGGGTTGGTACTTTTGATTCCTTTCATGCGGAATTTCCCTTTAATCCTACAATCATAAAATTGATTGTCTTCGGCTTTAACGGTGTACCAACTTCCGGTAGATTTATAAACGATTCCTGTCATGCCACAAAGATACACGTTTTCATCAATCAAGAATTGATAATTTTTTCTTGATGATCGATACTTTCTTGGTGAATTGCTTTGAAAAGTTGCACAATAAAATCTTCACTCAACCCTTTTTGACTTCCTTCTGCAATCATTTTATCTAAAATTTCCTGCCATCTTTTGTTTTGTAAAATAGCCACATTCTTTTCTTTTTTCAATCCGCCAATTTGATCTGCAATTTTCATTCTTCCACCCAAAATCTCGAGAATTTTACTGTCAAATTCATCAATTTGAGTTCGTAATTTATTCATTCGCATTGTGTAATCATCGGCTTCATCAGTTTCTTTTCGAACGCGTAAATCGTGAAAAATTTGTTTCAAAACAGTCGGTGTAACTTGCTGAGGAGCATCACTCCAAGCATTATCCGGGTCGATATGTGTTTCTATAATTAATCCGTCATAATTCAAATCTAAGGCTTGTTGCGAAACTTCGTGAATCATATCTCGTTTTCCGGTGATGTGCGAAGGATCGCAAATTAAAGGCAAATCAGGAAATCTATTTTGCAAATCAATGGCAATTTGCCACTCCGGATTATTGCGGTATTTTGTCTTTTCGTAGGTTGAAAACCCACGGTGAATCACGCCTAACTTTTTAATATTTGCATTGTACAATCGTTCCAAACCACCAATCCATAACGATAAATCGGGGTTTACAGGATTTTTTAATAATACAATTTTATCGGTTCCTTCCAAAGCATCGGCAATTTCTTGAACAGCAAAAGGGTTCACGGTGGTTCGAGCACCAATCCATAGAACATCAATATCGTGTTCTAATGCTAATTTTACGTGAGCTGCATTGGCAACTTCAACCGCCATAAGCAAACCTGTTTCTGCTTTGGCTTTCTGCAACCAATTCAATCCAATTGCTCCTACTCCTTCAAATCCGCCGGGACGCGTTCGCGGTTTCCAAATTCCGGCACGAAAAATACTTACATCGGAGTTTTTTAATTCACGAGCAATTTTTAATACTTGTTCTTCGGTTTCTGCACTGCAAGGTCCTGCAATTACTAACGGATGTTCTAATTGAAAATCGGTTAACCAGTTTTTTAAATTTTTATCGTTTTCCATAGTTTCGGTTGTCGGTTGTCAGTTATCGGTTGTCGGTTGTCGGTTGTCGGACAACAGATAACAGACAACCCTTTATTTTAAAATTTCTTTAATTCTGTTTGTGTTTTTCATTTCGTTAAAAATGGCTTCATAGTCATCCGATTCTAAAAAGGATTTAAAGGATGATAAATTGGCAATATATTCTTCTAACGATTTGACAATTTGTTTTTTATTTTGTTTAAAAATCGGAGTCCACATTGCTGGTGAACTTTTGGCTAATCGAACGGTACTTTCAAATCCGCTTCCGGCCATATCGAAAATATCTTTTTCGTCTTTTTCTTTTTCAATGACGGTTTTTCCAAGCATAAAGGAACTAATGTGCGACAAATGTGAAACATAAGCAATGTGTTTGTCGTGTGATTTTGGTTCCATATAACGAATTCGCATTTTCAAATTTCGGAATAATTCTAAGGCTTTTTCCTGTTTTTTATAGGATGTTTTTTCAATTTCACAGATGATGTTAACTTTATCTTCGAATAAATTTTCGATGGCTGCTTTTGGTCCGGAAAACTCTGTTCCAGCAATTGGATGCGTGGCTAAAAAATTGTTTCTTCTAGGATGATTTTCAACTGCTTCGCAAATTGGTTTCTTGGTTGAACCTACATCAATTACAATGGTATTATCAGAAATAGTATCCAAAATTTTCGGCAAAAGTACTAAAGCCACATCAACCGGAACAGCCAAAATGACAAAATCTCCATCAAAATCATCTTCTAAATTTCCTTTTTGATGAATTAATCCCAATGATAATGCTTCGTTAAGATGATTTTCATTTGAATCAATTCCGATAATCACGGCGTTTTCATACAATCTTTGAATGTCCAAAGCCATTGAACCGCCAATTAATCCTAAACCAATTATATATACTTTCATACTAAAATCGTGCTAAAGCTTCTTTAATTTTTTCTTCTTCGATGCACAACGAAAACCGAATGTATCCTTCACCATTACTACCGAAAATTGTTCCGGGTGTGATGAAAATATTCTTTTCAATTAAAATTTCATCTATAAATCCTTCGGATGAAGCGATATCTTTTGGAAGTTTCGCCCAAATGAATAATCCAACACTTTTTTCATCATACGAACAACCTAATTTTTCAACTAATTTAAAAAGTAAATTTCTCCGTTTGGAATACACTTCATTTTGACTTTCAAACCAATTTTTATCTAAACTTAATGCTTCAATCGCACCTTTTTGAATTCCATAAAACATACCGCTGTCCATATTACTTTTGACTTTTAAGACGGCTTCCAGAAAAGTTTTATTTCCTAAAATCATTCCCACTCGCCATCCTGACATATTGAACGATTTGCTGAGCGAATTAAGTTCTAACGCAATTTCTTTTGCTCCTTCCACTTGAAAAATCGACATTGGATTTCTATTCAAAACAAAACTATACGGATTATCATTGACAATCAAAATGTGATGCTTTTTTCCGAAAGCAATTAATTTTTCGAAAACTTCCTTTGTGGCATTGGCTCCGGTTGGCATATGCGGATAGCAAACCCACATAATTTTGACTTTTGATAAATCTAATTTTTCAAGAGCTTCAAAATCGGGAAGCCAATTATTCTCTTCAATCAAGTCATAAAAAACGGGTTTTGCCTGAACTAATTCGGTTACGGATGCATACGTTGGATAGCCCGGATTTGGAATTAAAACCTCATCTGATTTATTCAAAAATGCCATCGAAACGTGCATAATTCCTTCTTTCGAGCCCATCAACGGTAAAACTTCTGAAGCAAAATCCATCGAAACATTAAATTGATTTTGATAGAATGTGGTCATCGCTTTTCGAAGTTCGGGTAAACCCTGATAACTTTGGTATTCGTGAGCTTTTTTATCGTTCATTGAATTCTGAATTGCATTGACCACGGAAAAATGTGGCAATAAATCCGGACTTCCGATTCCCATATTAATGATTGGTTTTCCTTCGGAAAGCATCTGATTCACTTCCCGCAACTTTTTGGAAAAATAATATTCCTGAACCGAATTTAATCGATCTGCGGTTGTTATCATAGTCTTGCATTTTTATATTCGCCTAATACTTTAAAATGTCTGGTCATCTGTTCTAAATTTCGTTTTGCTTCTTCATAATTCTTGTAATTTTCAAAAACCACATCTATAAAAAATGAATATTGAAATGGTGTTTCAATAATGGGTAATGATTGAATTTTGGTCATATTCAATTGGCAATCGCTAATCATTTTCAACACAATAGCTAAATTTCCGGGTTTATCCTCCAATTCAAATTTTAATGACGCTTTGTTGATTTCGTTTTTCGGAATTTCTTTATTGACTGATTTTACGATGACAAAACGAGTGGTATTGTTTTTTACGGTATGAATTCCTTTTGCCACAATATCCAAATCATATAAATCCGCTGCTTTTATACTCGCAATTGCCGCAACTCCAAGCAACTTTTGCTCTTGAATGCGTTTGGCTGTTTCGGCGGTATCGCTACTTTCTATTAATTTGATGTGAGGATAATTCGAAAAGAAAACCGCACATTGCAACAACGCCATCGGGTGCGATTGCACTTCTTTTATATCTTCAATTGTTTGACCTTTTAGTGCCAAAAGATTGTGATGAATGTCGAGATAATATTCGCCTATAATATGTAAATTATTATGATCGATTAAGGCGTAATTTGGAATAATCGAACCGGCGATAGAATTCTCTAAAGCCATAATTCCTTTACTTGACTTATCATTTAGCACATTTTTTACCAATTTTTCAAACGACATGCATTCTTCCAACTCAACCGATTCAGAAAAATAATTTTCTGCCACCTGATGATGAAATGAACCTTTGATGCCTTGAATTGCAATTTTTGTTATCATGAGATTGTAAAAAAAAATCCCGACTCACATGGAATCGGGATTTATATTGTTTTTGAATTAAAAAATTTACCTTACATAACTCAATACCAATCCCGATTTTTTCCAAAAGAAAAAATAAAAGAAATTAGTAAAATAATATGTGTTATGTGAAATCATCTTTTTGTTGTGATTTTGAAATGCTAATATAGTAAAATATTTAAATCAAAATACTTTTTAGAAAAAAAATGAGTTAAAAACTTTACTTTTGCTTTAAATCTTTACGTATGTCTATCGAAGTTAAAAATATTTCAAAAATGTATGGTGCTCAAAAAGCATTAGACAACATTTCATTTTCTGTAAATAAAGGAGAAATTGTTGGTTTTTTAGGTCCAAATGGTGCCGGAAAATCAACATTGATGAAAATTTTAACTACGTATATAACAGCTGATCAAGGAAGTGCTTCGGTGAATAATTTTGATGTATCGGATGCCAATCAAGAGGTTCAAAAAATTGTTGGCTATTTACCGGAACACAATCCGTTGTATTTAGATTTATATGTTCGGGAATATTTGGCTTTTAATGCGGATGTTTATAAAGTTTCTAAAAACAGAATTCAAGAAGTGATTGAATTGACTGGTTTAACGCCTGAAAGTCACAAAAAAATCGGACAATTATCAAAAGGTTATCGTCAGCGAGTTGGTTTGGCTACTGCTTTACTGCACAATCCGGAAGTTTTAATTTTGGATGAACCTACGACAGGATTAGATCCGAATCAGTTGGTAGAGATTAGAGATTTGATAAAAAACATCGGAAAAGACAAGACTGTTTTTCTTTCGACACACATTATGCAGGAAGTGGAAGCCATTTGTGATCGTGTCATTATCATCAACAACGGTAAAATTGTAACCGATAAAAAATTAGACAAACTAATGTCTGATGAACAAGAACAAGTGATTGAAGTGGAATTTGATAAATCCGTTTCAGAAGAATTGCTGACTACTTTACCTAATTTTAAATCAGCTAAAAAAATAACTGATTCAATTTGGGAAATCACTTTTTTATCGTCGGAAGATATGCGTTCAAAATTGTTTGATTTTGCGAATGAAAAAGGTTTAAAAACGCTTCAAATTCATTTGAAAAGTAAAAACTTGGAAGCTATTTTCAGAGAGAAAACCAAGAAATAATTAGTTGTAAATTACTCTTCCTTGGTAGTGTTGGGTTAAATTTACCGATGGAGGAGTGTTTAATAAAATTAAATTCCCAGTACTAAACAAATCGCCTTCCACACTTTGAATGGGTCTAATAAACATATCATTTGAGCCTCGGTGATATACTTTGGCTACATTAATATTCAAATTTTGAGCTTCAAGTCGACCATTTCCATCGTAAAAATTCAATAAAGCTTCTTGGGTATTGCCGGAGATATAAAAACGAGAAACATTATTATTAGCTATTACTAATTGTCCGTTGTTAATTTCAAAAATAAAATCTCCGGTCCCGGCACCATCTGTTAAATCCATAGAATTCAATCTAATGATTGGATAAGTCAAAACACCATCAGACCTAATTTCTTTCTCTGTTTTAGAATGGATATCAGACAAACTCGGGGCAGTAACATAAACCGTTGTTTGTCCATAATCCCGAACCCAATTGCAAGTAGTTTTATCTTTTAAAGTGAGCGTATTATTTTGAACTTTTACTTCAATATCCTCAATTAAATTTTCACCTGATTTGATTTCTACTTTATATTCCGGTCCTTGTTTGATGACTAATTCAATTCCACTATAAACAAAAACGGTTTCAAAGGGAGTTACTTCCACTTCTCTCGAAACCATTTCACCAGTTGACTTTATACAATCTCCCGGTTTTTCACAATTGTAAAAAAAAGTAGCTATTACGATTATTAAAATTAATTTTTTCATATTAT
This sequence comes from Flavobacterium azooxidireducens, assembly GCF_023195775.1. Classification (NCBI taxonomy): domain Bacteria; kingdom Pseudomonadati; phylum Bacteroidota; class Flavobacteriia; order Flavobacteriales; family Flavobacteriaceae; genus Flavobacterium; species Flavobacterium azooxidireducens. The sequence goes on along the minus strand of NZ_CP096205.1, from coordinate 2,165,682 downwards.
TAAAATCTTACACCCATTACAAATTCCATTGATTCAGCCAAGAAAATATGGGTTTTAATTGATAATCCTGTAAATACTTTTTTCGTGATATAATATTTCATACCCACCCTATCATAAACAGGAATGTCTGATTTGTAGGGTTGATAGACATAGTAACCTACCTGAGCTTCGAGTGAAATTCTATTGATGAAAAGCTCATATCCTATAAAAACCCCAGCTCTTTTGTAATCTGTATCTGCGGTAACATTTTCTTCAGGATAAGCAATCGACTGATATTTTATAAATTCTTTATATGAATTGGTAAAAAAAACTTCTGCTCCTAATTGAAGAGCACTTTTTCTACTTATTCTTTTATCAACATAAAAAGCTGGATGAAAAAAGGGTTTTTGACCGCTTCCAATAATTGGACTTTCGCTGATTCCGGTTCTTAAAACGAAGTTATATCTTAATGGTTCTGTAATTTTAACTTTTGGTAGTGTATCAATTTGTCTTTCTAAAGGCTCTTCAAAATTATAGGTAACACCAAGATTTACACCATACGAATTCACACCGCTGTTTGGTGCTTTTATTCTTCCGTTAGAAAAATGTGTGAATAATAAACCTGCTTTTAATTCAAATCGATCAAAAAGCGGAGTGGAATAATTTACTGCAAAGTTAGTATTTGCTACAATTTTAGAACCAAAAGCATAGTTTTTACTATTGATTTCTTTATCATGTGGATCTGAGGTATAAGCCACACCTTGTGCTATTTTAAACTGAACTTTACGATTTAAAAAATAAAAATTATAATGTGCTCCTACACCGTAAACTTTACCTAAAATATCATTTTTAAAATCTTTAAAGATAAAATAACCACCATAATCCGGATAGTTAAAGACTCTTTCCCACTCTTGATGACCGTATGTTTTTTTGTATAAACTCACCAAAACACCATCGGGATGACCTTGCAGATAATAATCTAAATCATCGGTATGAGGCATAACATTACCTCTGAAATACTGAACATCTAAAGCAGTAGTTTCTGTTTTTTCCTGAGAAAAGAGTATCGTCGAAAAAAACAAAGTTAAAAAGTAAAGTTTCCTCATTCTAAAAGTAATTCCGGCAAATATAACAGAATAAAATTAGTAAGAAAATATTATGAAAGAATTGATTTTAAAATATTTCCTTCGCAATTGCTTTTATGTTTTCTGCTTTTCCCATCGAATAATAATGCAAAACCGGAATTCCGGCTGCAACTAATTCTTTACTTTGAGCGATACACCATTCGATTCCGATTTGTTTTACGGCCTCGTTATCTTTTGCTTTCACTACGGCCATAATCAAATCGTCGGGTAAATCTACCTTGAATCGATGCGGAATTAAATTCAACTGTTTTTTGGTCGCAATTGGTTTCAATCCGGGTATAATTGGCACAGTGATTCCGGCTGCTCTGCATTTTTTTTCAAATTCAAAAAAGCGTTTATTGTCAAAAAACATTTGGGTAATAATGTAATCGGCTCCGTTTTTAATTTTTTGTTTTAAAAAATGAATATCACTATCCACACTTGGAGCTTCCATATGTTTTTCGGGATAACCAGCCACGCCAATGCAAAAATTAGTACACGATGAATTTTGCAAATCTTCATCCAAATAAATTCCTTTGTTCAAATTGTGGATTTGTGTAACCAATTCAGAAGCATATTCATTTCCTTCTTTTTCGGGTCTGAAATAAATTTCGTTTTTCAAGGCATCTCCACGCAATGCCACGACATTATCAATTCCCAAAAAATCTAAATCGATTAATAAGTTTTCAGTATCTTCTTTGGTAAAACCTCCACACAAAATATGCGGAATGGCATCTACATCGTACTTGTTTTGAATTCCGGCACAAATTCCCACCGTTCCCGGACGTTTTTTTACAATTTTCTTTTGTAATAATCCGCTTGGTAATTCTTTGAATTCATATTCTTCCCGATGATAGGTGACATCAATAAAAGGCGGATTAAATTCCATCAACGGATCAATCGAATCAAAAATAGATTGAATATTTTGACCTTTTAATGGCGGTAAAATCTCAAATGAGAATAAGGGTTTGCCGTTGGCGTTTTCGATATGTTGGGTTACTTTCATAATTTCGGTTGTCGGTTGTCGGTTGTCGGTTAACTGATAACGGACAACAGACAACGGTTTTTAATCTGCTATATTCGGCGAAAGCCATTTCATCGCCATTTCTAAACTAATGTTTCGTCGTTTTGCGTAATCTTCTACTTGATCTTTTTTGATTTTTCCTAATCCGAAATATTTGCTTTCCGGATGAGCAAAATAATATCCAGAAACCGAAGATGCCGGCCACATTGCCATACTTTCAGTCAATTTTACACCTATTTTTTCTTCTACATTTAATAGTTTCCAAATTGTAGGTTTTTCCAAATGATCCGGACAAGCAGGATAACCCGGAGCGGGACGAATCCCGGTGTAATTTTCTTTGATTAAATCCTCATTAGATAATTTTTCATCGGAAGCGTAGCCCCAAATTTCTTTTCGCACTTTTAGGTGTAAATATTCTGCAAAAGCTTCCGCTAATCGATCGCCTAATGCTTTTACTAAAATGGAATTATAATCGTCCAATTGTTTTTCAAATTCTGATGCTTTTTCATCTACACCAAATCCGGTTGTGACACAAAAACAGCCGATGTAATCTTGAATTCCGCTTTCTTTTGGAGCGATAAAATCGGCTAGAGCGATGTTTGGTGCTCCGGCAGTTTTTTGGGATTGCTGACGAAGGGAAATAAAAGTTGTCGGTTGTCGGTTGTCGGTTGTTGGATAAAGGGTAATATCATCATCATTTTCAGTATTCGCTGGAAAAATTCCCATAATTCCTTTGGCGGTTAACCATTTTTCGTTTACGATTTGTTGTAGCATCTTTTGAGCATCTTCAAATAAATCAGAAGCTTGTTGACCTACAATTTCATCGGTTAAAATGGCAGGATATTTTCCGAATAATTCCCACGATTGAAAAAACGGTGTCCAATCGATGAAATCAACTAATTCGGATAATTCAACTTCTATAGTTTTTGTTCCGATAAAATTGGGTTTTGATGGATGGTAATTTTTCCAATCCAGTTGTAATTTATTTTTTCTGGCTTCGGTAATTGATAAGAAATTCTTTTCTCTACTCCTATTCAAATACCCTTCCCGAAGATGATCATAATCCTCTCGAACCGTTTTGGCGTAGGCTGTTTTTGTTTCCGCTTGCAATAAATTTGTAGCGACAGTAACCGCTCGCGAAGCATCATTTACGTGAACAACGGTTTCTTTATATTCAGGGGCTATTTTCACGGCAGTATGAGCACGAGAAGTCGTTGCACCACCAATCATAATTGGAATTTTGATGTTCAACTTATCCATTTCTTTCGCCAAATAAACCATTTCATCCAACGATGGTGTGATTAATCCGCTTAAACCAATGATGTCAACATTTTCACGAATAGCCGCTTCGATGATTTTTTCCGGCGGAACCATTACGCCTAAATCAATGATTTCAAAACTATTACAAGCTAAAACAACTGCCACAATATTTTTACCAATGTCGTGCACGTCGCCTTTTACGGTTGCCATCAACACTTTTCCAGCAGATGACGAAGCAGTTGAATCTTTCTCTTCTTCGATGAAAGGAAGTAAATAAGCCACAGCTTTTTTCATTACTCGAGCTGACTTAACTACTTGTGGTAAAAACATTTTTCCGCTACCAAATAAATCACCAACAACATTCATCCCAGCCATTAAATTAATTTCAATAACTTCGATGGCTTTTGTGGAATTTATTCTGGCTTCTTCAACATCAATTTCGATGAACTCATCAATTCCTTTGACTAATGAATGGGTTAATCGTTCTTGAACTGAGCCATTTCGCCATTCTTGAATCGCTTTTTCATTGACTTTAAAATCCCCTTTATAACTCTCGGCTAATTCCAAAAGTCGTTCAGTGGCATCTTCTCTTCTGTTTAATAAAACATCTTCAACGTGTTCTAATAATGTTGCATCAATTTCATCATAAATCTCCAGCATTTCCGGATTCACAATGCCCATCGTCATTCCGTGTTGAATGGCATGATAAAGAAAAGCCGAATGCATCGCTTCACGTACTTTGTCGTTTCCACGAAAGGAAAAGGAAACATTACTTACACCCCCGGAAATATTGGCATGCGGTAGATTTTCACGAATCCATTTGGTGGCTCTGAAAAAATCTAAAGCATTTAATTTATGCTCCTCCATTCCCGTAGCTACAGGGAAAATATTTGGGTCGAAAATGATGTCTTCTGCCGGAAAACCTACTTTATCCACTAAAATATCGTAGCTTCTTTTGCAAATTTCGATACGTCTTTCGTAATTATCGGCTTGACCTTTTTCGTCAAAAGCCATCACGATGACAGCTGCACCGTATCGTTTGATTAATTTGGCGTGATGAATAAAGGTTTCTTCTCCTTCTTTTAACGAAATGGAATTGACGACACCTTTTCCTTGAATGACTTTTAATCCGGCTTCGATGATTTCCCATTTAGAACTGTCAATCATCACCGGAACTCGAGCGATATCGGGTTCTGCGGCGATTAAGTTTAGGAATTTGGTCATCGCATATACGCCGTCCAACATTCCTTCGTCCATATTCACGTCGATGATTTGGGCTCCACCTTCCACTTGATTTCGAGCGATATCAAGAGCTTCTTCGTACTTTTCTTCTTTGATTAAACGAAGAAATTTTCGTGAACCGGTAACGTTTGTTCGTTCGCCGACGTTTACGAAATTCGTTTCAGGAGTTATGATAAGCGGTTCGAGACCGGATAATTTTAAATATTTTTTACAATCAGCTTCTGCCATTTTTTTGTTTTTCTATAATCCTGCTAGGTCTTGAAAACCTTGTAGGTTTGATAATTTTATTTAACACCTACAAGGTTATGAAAACCTTGCAGGTGATTAGGGCGTGGTTTAAATTCTTTTGCTACTTCGGCGATTAATTTGATGTGTTCCGGAGTTGTGCCACAACAACCACCAATAATATTGATTAAATTGTCTTGCAAATACTCACGGATTAACGCTTGCATTTCTTCCGGTGTTTGGTCGTATTGTCCGAATGCATTGGGTAATCCGGCATTGGGATGGGCTGAAATATTGAGTTGTGTATTATGTGCTAATCGTTTCAAATAGGGTTTTAGCTGGTCTGCTCCTAACGCACAATTGAATCCGATGCTTAACAATGGAATATGCGAAATGGAAATTAGAAAAGCTTCTACGGTTTGACCGGAAAGTGTTCGTCCGGAAGCATCTGTGATTGTTCCGGAAACCATAACCGGAATATCGAGGTTTCGTTCTTCTTTGACTTCTTCGATGGCGAAAAGAGCAGCTTTTGCGTTTAGTGTGTCGAATATGGTTTCTACTAATAAAACATCACTACCACCGTCTATCAGAGCTTCGACTTGTTGTTTGTAAGCGATGCGTAATTCGTCAAACGTAACGGCTCGAAATCCGGGGTCGTTTACGTCGGGACTCATTGATGCGGTTCGGTTGGTTGGTCCGATGGAACCGGCAACAAAACGAGGTTTATCGGTGAATTCATCGGCAACTTCGCGGGCGATTTTGGCGGATTGGTAATTGAGTTCGTACACTAAATCTTCGAGATGATAATCGGCCATTCCGATGGTGGTTCCGGAAAAAGTGTTTGTTTCTACGATATCAGCACCAGCTTGAAAATAGGCTCGGTGAACGGCTTTTACGGCTTCGGGTTGGGTAATGGAGAGTAAGTCGTTGTTGCCTTTTAATGGATGTGGGAAATTTTTGAAACGTTCTCCGCGAAAATCTTCTTCGGAGAAATTGTTTCGTTGTAACATTGTTCCCATCGCTCCATCGAGGACGAGGATTCTTTCTTGTATGGCTTTTTCTATTTTTGACATTTTAATTTTTTTAACCGCAAAGTTCGCAAAGGGTTTTCGCAAAGTTCGCCAATATTGTTTGTTGCACTGAGGCCTAGCCCCGATAGAAGTGGAAAGCCTTTTGCAGGATTGTTGCATTTTTTCTTGGCAAAAAAGAGCGACCAAAGGAAGCTCCTTTTTTGACTTAGAAAAAAGCAACAAGACAAAAAAGCTTGTAGCGAATAGCGGGATTAGCTTCTAACTAAAAAAATTATCAGGAAAATAGAGGAAATAAACGGGTTATCTTTTTCGCCGCGGCGAATAGAATGTAGCACCTTCTACAGTTGCAGGGTTGCTAAGCTTTCATAGGGTCTAGTCCCTCCGGCTTTCGTGATAACGATCAGTATGTGTATGAACGGGGCAAATATAATGAGTAATTTGGGATTATAGAATATTTTTCTGTTATTTATTGAAATTTGTTATTTGACAGAAAAATATTCAATGAATAATGAATTTGGCAATTAATTAATTGGTTAAAATTAATTAAAAACTGATTCTTTTAACTTGATTTTTTCGGCAATTTTGAGAATATCGTTTAAAACTCCTCTGGCTGTGACTTGTTTTCCGGCACCGGCACCTTGAATGACGATTGGGATTTCGCCATAGGATTTTGTGTAGATTTCGATGAGATTATCGGCCCCTTTGAGTTGTCCGAGTGCTGAATTTATTGGCGTTGAAATGAGTTTGACTTCGAGTTTTTGGCTGGTTACATCGAGTTCGCCAACGTAACGAAGCACGTGATTTTCGGATTGGGTGATTTTGGCGATTTCGTAGGGTTTATCGAGCAATTGTTTGTTAGAAGCGTATTCCGCTTTGGTATTTTCCTCGTTTAAATCGGGTAATAAAAGGGAAGAAATTTGCACGTCTGAAAACTCTTTTTGAATGCCGATTTCTCTGGCGAGGATGAGTAATTTTCGGGCGACATCGTTTCCGGAAAGATCTTCTCTGGAATCGGGTTCGGTGTAGCCGGATTTTTCGGCTTCTTTTAGAATAGATGAAAAAGCGGTGTTTTCGTTTCCAAATCGATTGAAAATATAGCTTAACGAACCGGAAAAAACGCCTCTGATTTTAGTGATTTTTTCGCCGGAAAGGTATAATTCATTGATGGTTTGAACGACGGGTAAACCGGCACCGACATTGGTTTCGTATAAAAAAGACTGGTCGAATTTTTGAAGATTTCGACGTAATTCTTTGTAGAAATCGGAATGCAAGGTATTTGCTTTTTTGTTGGCTGCTACGATGCTGAATCCATTTTGAATGAGCGGAATGTAAAATTTAATCAACTCTTCGCTGGCAGTGGCATCGACGGCGATGAGATTTTCAAGGTTATTGGTTTGAACATAATCGACGATATCTTCGATGGAATAAGGAAAAGCGGTTGATTGAAAATTGCTTTCCCATTGGTTTTTGATGCCGTCTTTTTCGAAGAATGCTACGGTTGAATTGGTTATGATGGGAAATCGCAAATCAATATTTCTTTTTTCGAGAAAAAATTGTTGGCTTTCTAAAACTTGATTGATGAGCGTGCTTCCTACGTTTCCGATTCCGAAGAGGATGACATTTATTCTAAGCGTTGACATATTTTTGAGTGTTTTGAGTGTTGAAAATGGGTGATAAAAAAGTGGCTAATTGATTGAATTCGATTAAGAAAGCATCGTGACCGTGAATGGATTGAATTTCGTGATAGAAAACATTTTCTTTTATTTTTTTTAGATTTTGATAAGTTTCACGATTTTCTTCGGCAATAAAAAAATAATCGGTATCGACAGAAACGATATGAATGTTGGCTTGAATTTGGCTTGCGACTGTTACAAAATCTTTTCTGTTTTTGGTAATATCATTCGTTTTTAGCAGATGATTCATCAGTTTATATGATGATAATCGGAAGCGGTTTTTTAGTTTGGAACCGTGATTAATTAACCAATTTTCAACTTCAAAAACGTTGTTTTGTTTGCGTTGAAAACGTTGATTAATGGATTGTGGTGTTCGGTAAAGTAACATCGCATGCAAACGAGCATCGGCAATTGGATCATCAGAATTGTTGAGAATTTTGTCTTGAATGAGCACGTTCGAAATTACCCAATCAGTTGCTTTCCAATCGGTTGCAATTGGAATTAGGTTTTTAATTTTGGTGGGATGTTGAGCGGCCATTTCCCAAGCGATTGCTCCCCCTAAACTTCCGCCGATCACGGTGAAAAGTTCATCAATATTGAGACGAAATAATCCTTCCCAAAAAATTCTTGCAATATCACGAATGGTAAAATCTTTGTAATCTGAAATTAAATTTCCGAAGACATTATCGTATCCGTTTCCGGGAATATTGAAAGCGATGACGGTGAAATGATTCGTGTTGATGGTTTTATTTTCACCGATTAAATCATTCCACCAACCGTTTTCGCCAGTGATGGTAGAGTTTCCGGTTAAGGCGTGATTAACCAAAATTACCGGAACAGAACCGACGGGTTGTCCGAACGTTTCGAAATACAACGGAATATAAGGTCTGACTTTTCCAATTTCTAAATTGAAATTAAATAAATCTATTTTTTTTAAGTTTTTCATAGTACTTCTTTTCTAGCTTTTTTTTAAAAACTGTCTTTTTTCAAACGTGGAAAAAAGACAGTTTTAAACAAACAAACAAAACCTATACAAACTATTTCAGTTGTATTATGCTGCTTCTGTGGTTGAGAATTCTTTTAATAAAGTCAGCTCAACCGGAGTTGGATTGATAAGGTTATCTTGAATGGGACAGCGATTTTCGACGGCTTCAATCCACGATTTTAATTCTTCTAAAGTGGCATCAGAAGTAGGTTTAACAACGACTTGAATTGATTTAAATCCGGCTCTTTCATAGCTAATTTTTCCCTGGTATTTGTCTAAACTTAGGGTTCCGGATACTTCAACTTGAAGTGATTTTAAATTTATTCCTTTTTCTTTTGCTACTAATTTTCCAACAGCATTAATGCATCCGGCATAACCGGCGAGCAAATATTCGAGTGGACTTGGCCCTTCTAATTCGGGAAAATTTTCATTCTTACTTATTCGCACATCAAAATTTTGTGCTTTTACAACAAATTGATTATTGGCTTTGGCATAGCCTAAAACGTTTACTATTTTCTGACTCATAATTAGGTTAATTGAGGGGTTTTTATGGTTTGAAATACGGCTTTCAAATCGGCTTTTAAATCTTCGATGTCTTCTAATCCGACTGAAAGACGAATTAAATCTTTGGTTACTCCGGTTGCTTCTTGTTCGGAATCAGACAATTGTTGATGCGTAGTACTTGCCGGATGAATGATTAAAGATTTTGTATCTCCGATATTCGCTAAAAGCGAGAACAATTTGGTTTCATCGGCTACTTTTTTGGCAGCTTCAAATCCGCCTTTGAGTCCGAATGTGACGATACCGCTTTTTCCTTCGGGTAAATATTCATCAGCTAACGCTTTGTATTTTGAAGTTTCCAAACCGGGATAATTTACCCAAGCTACTTGTTCTTGACTTTGCAACCATTGGGCTAAAGCCAATGCATTTTCGCTGTGTTTTTTAATTCGGATTTCCAAAGTTTCTAATCCTTGAATAGTTTGAAAAGCGTTAAATGGACTTAGAGCTGCACCAAAATCGCGTAAGCCTTCGATTCTAACTTTAGCAATAAAAGAAGCTGCTCCAAGAACTTCATAATATTTTAATCCGTGATAACCGGCAGAAGGTTCAGTGAATTCTGGGAATTTTCCGTTACTCCAATCAAAATTTCCTGCATCGATGATGACTCCGCCCAATGATGTACCGTTTCCTGTGATGTATTTGGTTAAGGAATGAATAACGATGTCTGCTCCGTGTTGAATTGGGTTTAATAAATAAGGAGTTGCCACGGTATTATCAACAATAAAAGGCACTTTGAAAGCTTTAGCTTCTTTTGAAATTGCTTTTAAATCGAGAACGTCTAATTTTGGATTTCCAAGACTTTCAACAAAATAAGCTCGTGTATTTTCTTGAGAAGCTTTTGTGAAGTTTTCAGGATTGGACGGATCTACAAATGTGGTGGTGATTCCTAATCTTGGTAAGGTTACACTCAACAAATTATAGGTTCCGCCATATAAACTGTTGGAAGCAACGATGTGATCACCCGCTTTTAATAACGTTAAGAAGGTTGTTGCGATGGCGGCAGTTCCTGATGCAGTGACTACGGCTCCGATTCCGCCTTCGAGCGTTGCTAAACGTTGCTCTAAAATGTCGTTAGTTGGATTGTTTAAACGTGTGTAGATAAAACCGGCTTCGGCTAAACCAAAAAGATTGGCTGCGTGTTGAGAGTTATTAAATACATACGAAGATGTTTGATAAATTGGGACGGCTCTTGTTCCTGCGTTTTTGGTTACATCGTGTCCTGCGTGTAATGCGTTTGTGGAGAATTTTTGTGTGCTCATAATTTTGGATTTTTAGATTGTTGGATTATTTGATTTTCAGATTATTCGATTTTTAGATTTTTAGATAAAAAAAAGTCCTTTTGGATGGCTTACCAAAAGGACTTTAAAACAAGTGTATAACTAGATTATGTCTTTCGCTTTTGGCAATGAAGGATTGTGATGCAACACATTTGCATCATCATACGGTCCATCATTATTTTTTTTGTAGTGTTCATTTTTTTTTTTTAGTTGCTGAGATTTTATAATAAAAAACCTCTGCTTTTGGGCAGAGGTTCGATTGTATTTATTTTAAAGAATTTAAAATTATGCAATAGGTTTCCTCTGCGGTGATTTCCACATCATACGACAACACATATTGCAAATTGTAAATTTCATTATTCAGATTTTGATTTGGCAAATGTAGAAACATTTTCTAAATATAAAAATATTTTAGATTATTTTTCTAAATTTTGTTATTTAAAAACAATTTAATAGATTTTTATTCTAAATTTTTGAAATGATACAGAAAAATAAATTAAAAAAAATCCGGAACTAAGTCCGGATTTTAAAGTTGATATTTTGTATCAATTATTTTTTGATGATTTTTGTAGAACCAGAACCGTTATCAGTTTGAACAGTTACAAAATACATTCCTGATGTTAAATCAGAAATATTAACTTCTGTTGAAGACAATGAATTAACGTAGATGTTTTTTACGGTTCTTCCGTTTAAATCAGTTACTTTAACATTTTCAAAAGTAGAAGTATTACTTACTAAGTTAAAAATATCTGCTGTTGGGTTTGGATAAATTGAAATATTACTAGCAAAGAAATCATTTAAATTCGCAGCAGCTTGTATATTTAAAGTGTAATCTTCTACCTCTCCGTAATCAACCGAAGAACAGGCATTTGTGTCCGGCTCGTCCCAAGAAATAAAAACTCTCATACGAGTTTGCCCTACTGCAGCATCTTCTGGAACAGAAATATCAAAAGTATAAGCTTGAGCTATTTCAACAGGTCCGGCTACTTGGTATGATTCATTCGCACCATCAAACAAGCCATCATTATTCCAATCAATAAAAACAAAAATATAATCATCTTCATCAGTTTCAACAGTTACAGACAATTGCACTGTTTCACCTTGTGTTACAGTTGCAACCATATCAGTATAGTCATTATAACCCGCACCACAACCAGAGGTATGATTCAAATCAGCAAAAGTTACATTAGTGATAGATTCATAAGTACAACTTCCAGCATTTGCATTACAATATAAAATAGGAAAATCTCCCTCACATTCTCCAATTAACTCATACACATAATCCCCCGTTCCAATTGCCCATGCTCCTGTTGTACTGCTATTTGCAAATGCACCTGCTAAACCAACTTCAACGGAGGAGTCTGATTCCCATCCGTCTGCATCTGAAAGAACTTCCATCCAATAACGTGAAACACCGGTTGGAGCATCAAATACAAGATTAAGCGAAGCTACATTTAGAGTAACTTGATAAAAATCAAATCCAAAATTACTACCTACTATAGTAGAACTAGTAATATCAACATTACTATATGTATCGATTATAGTTCCTGGTACTCCGGAATTGTCTGAACGAATTATAATATCAACATAGGTTGATGGCCCAATAAGGTTTAACTTGATAGTGCTAACAGTAAAAGTAGTTCCTTCAAATACCGGAATATCTACAGCCAATAATTGATTTGTATCACCTCCAAGAAAACCTCCATCTGAAATTGATCCTGAGCTAACCTGACTACAGTCTTCTTGTGCACTTGCAATAAAAGCCGACAAAACAAAGGCGGTTAAAAGTAAAATTTTTTTCATAATTTAAAGTGTTTTTATATTAAAGTTTAAAAATAGTATTTTTTTTCTTACATTATAACTATTTAACAACATACTTTCGAAATTTAACTTTTAATTATAATCCTACAAATTATTAATTATAAAAAATATAATTTTTATTTTAATAAAAACCTCCATACATTTGCATCCAATTAAAAGAGGAAAAATTTGTACTGATTGCAACCTCTATTCAAACTTGAATCTTTATCTGAGATTCTGAAACAAGTTCAGAATAAAAAAAATGCTAAAGCAGAATTCTTCTTTAGTTATTCCCTTGCAATCTACTTTTTCCGCTATTATGTATTATTAATTCTGAAGAAATTCAGTAAAAATTAAATTTTATTTATGGCTTATTTATTTACGTCTGAGTCAGTTAGCGAAGGGCATCCGGACAAAGTAGCAGATCAAATCAGTGATGCTTTAATCGATAATTTTTTGGCTTTTGACCCTGAATCTAAAGTGGCTTGTGAAACTTTGGTTACAACAGGTCAAGTAATTCTTGCTGGTGAAGTAAAATCAAATACCTATTTAGATGTTCAAACCATTGCCAGGGAAGTAATTAAAAAAATTGGTTACACCAAAAGTGAATATATGTTTGAAGCCAATTCCTGCGGTGTTTTATCAGCCATTCACGAACAATCTGCCGATATTAATCAAGGAGTAGACAGAGCCAGTAAAGAAGAACAAGGTGCGGGTGACCAAGGTATGATGTTCGGTTATGCTACTAATGAAACTGCCGAATATATGCCGTTAGCGTTGAAATTATCACACCAATTGTTGCAAGATTTGGCTGATTTACGTAGAGAAAACAACGAGATTACCTATTTGCGTCCTGATGCAAAATCGCAAGTTACTTTAGAGTATTCTGATGATAATAAACCTGTTCGAATAGATGCAATTGTAGTTTCTACTCAACACGATGACTTTGCAGATGAACCAACAATGTTGGCAAAAATCAAGAAAGATATAATTGAAATTTTGATTCCTAGAGTTATCGCTAAGAATCCTCAATATGCTCATTTATTTAATGATGATATTAAATACCACATTAATCCAACCGGAAAGTTTGTAATTGGTGGTCCTCATGGAGATACCGGTTTAACCGGAAGAAAAATTATAGTGGATACTTATGGTGGAAAAGGAGCTCACGGTGGTGGTGCTTTTTCCGGAAAAGATCCATCAAAAGTAGATAGAAGTGCAGCTTATGCAACACGTCATATTGCTAAAAATTTGGTTGCAGCGGGTGTTGCAGATGAAATTTTAGTGCAGGTTTCGTATGCTATTGGTGTGGCTCAACCAACTTCAATCAATGTAAATACGTATGGCACAGCAAAAGTGAATTTGAAAGACGGTGAAATCAGTAAAATAGTAGAAAACATTTTTGATATGCGTCCTTACTTTATTGAACAACGCTTAAAGTTAAGAAATCCAATTTACAGTGAAACTGCTGCTTATGGTCACATGGGAAGAACTCCGGAAACTGTAACCAAAACTTTTACAGCTCCCGGCGGTTTATCAAAAACCATTGAAGTAGAATTGTTTACTTGGGAAAAATTAGATTTTGTTGAGCCTGTAAAAAAAGCTTTTGGATTATAAAATACTAACTCAACCATAAAAAAACCCTGATTTTCAATTTGAAGTCAGGGTTTTTGCTTTTTATAAATTGTATTTTAAACTAAAAATAACATATCGTGGCTGAACTCGGTATTGTGAAGTACTTGTTGCAAATTGCGAAAAACTATCGCTATTTAATGAAGTTGTGTTTAAAATATTTGTGGCAGAAATTTTATATTCCCACTTACTTGATTTTGTTTTTTGATAGATTAAACTAGCCGAAAGAAAATCATATTCATTTTCAACTGTTTTATCTTTATTATAGTAGTGAAAAAACTCATATTCTGTTACAAAAGAAAAGCTATTCAAAAAGAAATAATCTAATTTAGCAAATGGTCTATCTGTGTAAAACTTATTATCATTATAATCATTCACTGTAAAACTGTAACCAATTTCCAGATTGGGAAGTGTTTTATAATTTGTAGATGCACGAACTGTATAGGTTTGGTTTATACTTTCGGTTGATTGCTGAACATTATTTTGAATATTATTAAACTTAGACCACGTTAGATTTGCTCCCAAAGAAGCTTTGTAATATTTTAAAAATGATCTTCCGTAATTGGCAAAACCGGAAACTGTTTCATCTGCAAATTCAGAATTAAACGGCGAAGAAAACTGGTTTACTCCCGTAAAAACGGCTTGTGTTTTAACAGCATCTATTGCTTTTCTATAGGTTACATTGGCAAAAATATTTTCAAAATTAAACATGTTAAATCTTCTGTAATTGAGTGTGTGTGTAATCGCTGTGGAGTTTTCTAACGTACGATTACCTCTAAAAAGACTATTATAATTTGAAAAAACAAAACCTTCTGCCAATTGATTAATATCTGTAAAATTATTAGTTAGAGCAAAATTATAAGTTAATGATTCTGATTTTTTTATTTGATACAAAGCATAAAAGTCAGGCAATAGACGAGTGAAGTTTTGCTTGAATTCTGAACCTAATTGTTCGTTATTCATTGAAAATTGATGAAGACTAACTCCCGGCGTAAAGGTGAATTTACCCGCTAAAATTTTATAATGCAATCCCACAAAAGCATCATTAAAACGATAGGTTACATCATTTGAGTTTTCTTGACTGTCTAGATCATTGCGTGTTCCATTATCCAAAATTTGAAAAATATACGAATTAAAACTTTGGTAAGAATTTGTGTTTCCTAACGTTACATTAATATTACTTTTTGGTGTAACCATGTAATAATAATCCAATTTTGTATCTACTTTATTTGTTTTTACAAAACGTTGTTGATTAATATCGTTTCGATTTTGTCCTTGAACGTAATCAGAAAAATTAAACGGTTGCAATTGCAAATTGGCATTATAAAAAGGATCTTCCTCTTGATACAAATGTTGCATTTCAAAAGCAAACACGTTTTTGTCGCTTTGCATAAAATATATTCCGAAATTTTGATTGACAGAAATTGGATCTTGTTCTTTTTGAGAAATAATATTTTCTGTTTGAGATAGGTTATTAAAAATCGATTCTCGCAACAAATCATTATTTTCATCTTGCTTTGAAGTTTTTACTAATACATCATAATCCAATTGAAATTTTTCGTTCGGATTTAACTTAGAACTCAACTTAAATAATCCGAGATTACTTTTTTGATGAATATTTTCTTCTCTATTTTCTGTTGATAAAACTTCGGATGAATTGGGTTGTAAAATATTGGTTTGCGAAACTGTTTCTAAATCAGTAATTGATGAAGAAATTATACCAAAACCGCTCAAAGACCAAGCTTTGGTTATGTTGTATGAAAAGTTGGTTGCTCCAAAACTAGTTTCAATTTCTTTTGCTCGATTGTTTCGGAGTAACGAAATTCCCAAATCGTTAGATGAAACATTAAACGAACTTCCTCCTTTTGCCATCATATTTCTAAATCCGCCTGTGAACTTAAAATAATCTTGCATCGTTAAAGGCAATTCGCCAATATTATTGAAGTTTCCCATCAAATTAATGCTGTATTTTGGACTGTAATAAAACAATTTCGGATTCACTAAATAACGTTCTTCTTCATGTGCTACACCAATTCCTGCAGTAACATCACCAAACCAAAAGTTCTTTTTCCCTTCTTTTAGTTTAATATTCATGGCAATGTTGTCTTCATTGTTTTCTACACCTTTTAAAACCGAATTTTCGTTATAATTTCTAAGAACTTGCACTTTATCAATCGCATCAGCCGGAATATTTTTTACACCTAATTTAGTATCTCCGTCAAAAAAATCTTTCCCTTCTACCATTAATTTTGACACTTTTTTCCCTTCAACTTCCACTTCGCCATCGGCATTTACTTCTACTCCGGGAAGTTTTTTCAAAATGTCTTCCAACTTTCGTTCTGTTCCAGTTGAAAAAGAATCGGCATTATAAACAATCGTATCGCCTTTAATGGAAACCGGCATTTCTTTTACAATTTCAACACCTTCAAGTTCTATTCCTCCTTCTTCAACAATCAAAACTTGCGATAAATTTTCTGAGGCTGTTTTTAGATTTACTTCCAATGGTTTATACCCAATATAGCTAACTTTAACCACATAATCAGCATTGGCTTTTAGGTTCAAAACAAATTTTCCTTTGTCGTTAGTAATAGCATAGGCATCCATTGCTTTTGTTGCCTGATTAATTGCCATAACGTTTGCCATTTCCATTGGCATGGCTTTAGAATCGGTTACAAAACCATCAAACCTAATGTTCTGAGAATAGGCTATTGAAATAAGTAAAAACAAAAGAAAAGACAGTATTTTTTTCATCATGGAAGAATTGTTTTCTTATAAAAGCAGAGAGAATTTTAGTCACACAATTTTATGACTAATCTTACTACAAATCTATATATTTCACAAATATTTATGTTTTTTAGTTTTTATCAATTTTTATTTGAATTACACCATCGCCATCTTTGTATTCAGATAATTTGTCTTCAACAATTTTATCGTATTCTTTTTCGGTGATTTTCTTTCCTTTTTTTGGTTTGTTGATACGGATTTTTTCTTTCGGATTAATAACAACTTTAGAGCAAAGAATGGTTGTGTCATCAAAACTTGCTTCTAAAATAAGTCCGGGCAAACCCCAAAACTCTCCCGGACCTTGACTTACCGGAATTTCCGGCGTGTACCAAACCGTTGTAACTCTATCTTTAGGTTCAGACATCATAAAAAAACTGGTTTTACTTTGTTCTTGTTTCTTTTTAGATTCTTCATAATCTGCCAATTCTTCTGACGTTGCTTTTTTTATAGAGACGGCTTTATAGCAAGTGTAATCTCCTATTTTTTTAGTTTCTCCTTCCAACTGCCAATTCCAATTGGGCAATGAATCAACTATTAAAAATTCTTTGCCAAAAAAATCCTTTTCAGCCATTTTTTGGTTTGTTTTTATTTCTTTATAAATCTTTTCAGTATCTGAAGAAGAAAACACCATTCCTGATTTAGACGTCGGTGCATCTAATTTTTGTTCTTCATAATAAACCGATTCATATTTATTAAAATCTAAGAAGAATGTTTTTTCATTCATCTTATTCATTCTTTGTTCAAATTTTTCTTGTTCGGCTTCAGACATTTCAACACCATTAATTTTCATTTTCATTCCTTTCATAACCGTTTTAGAAAAATAAACGGCTTGACCTGAAAATTCTTGAGCCTTTAAAGATGAAACTACAAATAAAATAGTTGCAGTTATTATCATTATGAGTAATTTTTTCATATTTATTAGATTTTAATTCCCTACAAATAAAACAACTCTAAACCTCATTTTAGGTTAATCAATGTTAACGATTGTTAATGATGATTTTTGAATTAGATTAGTCCTTACTTTTGAATTATGAACTCAAAAAAGTATTCTTATATTATTATTTTTATCTCTATCACCATTTTGGCTACAATTGGTTTACAGATCTTTTGGAATATAAAAAACTATGAAGAAAATAAAAATAGACTTGTAAACGAAGTTCAAATTGCACTAGACAACAGCATAGAATATTATTATACTGAAGATTCTAAAGAAAATTTTTTGTCGTTTATTAATGAATCTGAACAAATATCTAACGAAGATTTTATAGAAAGCATCAAACTAGACACTGTTTTTAAAAAATCAAAAAAAAAATCAAAAAAAACATCAAACATTAATATAAAAGCAACGAATAATCCTAAAAAAAATGCTCTTAATTCTGTGTTAATCGACACTGTTTCCATTCATTCAAAAAAAATAAAACATTCTGTTATTACGTCGATTTATAATGAAAAAAATGATTCTGCATCTAAAAACAACATCAAATGGAATAAATTTGAGCCTCATGAAATTAAATCTATCACCGTTTTAAAAGGCAAAAAAGCTAGCGATAGCATTATGAAATTGAAAAGTTTGGCTAACAAAATAGTTATTTCGCTTGCCAAAGATTCACTTGAATTTGATAAAATCAGCAAGGCATTAGACAACGAATTGAATAGAAAAAACATTCAAATTTCTTATGATTTAATTCATTTAAAAGCTGATACGCTCTTTGATTCATTTGAATCTTCAAACAAAGATCCGTTGACTTTGCAAACGTTTTCAAAATCAACTTATTTACCTAACAATCAAAAATTAAAACTTTCATTTTCAAACCCAACTCGTTTATTATTAAAACGAAGTTTAACCGAAATTACACTATCTCTTTTGCTTTCACTTTCTATCATTGGTTGTTTGTTATACTTGCTTAAAATCATCAATCAACAGAAAAAAATTGATGAAATTAAGAACGACTTTATTAGCAATATTACTCATGAATTTAAAACTCCAATTACAACAGTTTCTACTGCCATTGAAGGAATCAGAAATTTTAATCATACCAACGACACCGAAAAAACCAATCGTTATTTAGACATTTCCAATCAGCAATTAATAAAATTGGAAGGCATGGTTGAAAAATTGCTCGAAACAGCTTCAATTGAAACCGATAAACTTTTGTTGCAAAAAAAATCTACCGATCTTGTTGTACTAATCCATTCGTTAATAGAAAAAAATCAGTTTATTCTAGCTGATAAAAAATTAGCATTTGAAACTAATCTAGTAAATTGTTTTGCGAATGTTGATTGTTTTCATTTTGAAAATACTATTTCTAACTTAATTGACAATGCCATTAAATACGGAGGAAATCAAATTATTGTTAAGTTAGTTAAAGATAAAAACGCTATAAAAATAAGTATTGAAGACAACGGAAAAGGCATAGACAAGCAACACCGAAATAAGATTTTTGATAAGTTTTACAGAATTCCGAAAGGCAATGTTCACGATGTAAAAGGTTTTGGAATTGGTCTTTATTATGCTAAAAAAATAATCGAAAAACACGGCGGAACGTTGACATTAATTCAATCTAATCAATCCACAATTTTTCAACTTTTATTATCCGATGAAAGAAAAAATTAGAATACTTCTGGCAGAAGATGAGCCAGCATTGGCACTCATTGTTAAAGAAAGTTTAGAAACCCGAAACTTTACTGTGATTCATTGCAAAGATGGTGAAGAAGCTTTTGATGCTTTTGCAAAAGAAAAGCCAGAAATCTTGGTGCTTGATGTGATGATGCCAAAAAAAGACGGATTTACATTGGCTTCAGAAATTAGAAAAATTGACAAAAAAACGCCAATTATCTTTCTAACAGCCAAATCGCAAACACAAGATGTTGTAAACGGATTTAACAATGGTGGCAACGATTATTTAAAAAAGCCATTTAGTATGGAAGAGCTCATTGTTAGAATTCATTCGTTGTTGGGAAGAATTAATCCTCCGGAAGTTGCCGAGGAAATTAAACTTGGAGCTTTTTTATTTAATTCAATCAAACAAACGCTTACTTTTAAAAACAATATCGAAAACTTAACTCATCGTGAAACTTTACTACTTCAATTGTTGTCTGAAAACAAAAATGAAATTATTGATCGCTCCATTATTTTAAAGAAAATTTGGGGTGATGATGATTTTTTTAACGGCAGAAGCATGGATGTTTTTATTACAAAGCTTCGAAAAAAACTGCAACAAGACCCTAGTATTCAGATTATTAACATTAGAGGTCAAGGTTATAAATTTACAGTATAAATTGATTGTTTTAAACAAAAAAGCGACAATGATTCTATTTTCATTGTCGCTTTTTGTGTATTTCTGAGCAGAAATTTATCCGCCAACTCTCATTTGAAAACCACCTCGTCCACCACCCATTTCTCTCATTTCCTCCATTTTTTTCTTCACAATTTCATCAAATTCCTTTTGTGAAACAGCTTTTCCTTTGGTTGGTGCTTTGATTTCTTTTTTGTCTTTTGGATTTAAAACCACTTTTGAACATAAAATTACCGTTTTTCCTGTGTTCACTTCCATGATTAAACCCGGCAATCCCCAATAATTTTCAGGGCCTTGATTCACCGGAATTTCCGGCGTGTACCAAGCGGTAATTTCAATTTCAGTAGGCATATCTATTTGATCCATAAAATTTGTAGATTTTTCTTCTACTTTTTTGTTAGACGATTCATTTTCATTCTTTTTTTCATCATCCTTTTTCATTCGAATATTTCTAAAATCAGATTGATCTATTTTTCTCATAGCGGTTGCTTTGTAGCAAGTATAATCGCCAATTTTCTTGGTTTCGCTTCCCATTTTCCATTCTAAAACCGGAAGAGAATCTTTTACCAAAAACTCTTTACCAAAAACCTCTTTATCAACACTGTATGTTTTTTCTTTGATGTTTTTATATTGCGTTCCGCCACCACCCATCATTGAGCTCGCCATTCTAAATCCGGAATTTCCTTGACCCGGAGCATCTAATTTTTCTTCTTCTTTATAAATGGATGCATTTCTGTTAAAATGAAGAACAAACGTTTTTTCAAACATTTTTTTCATACGTTCTTCAAACATTTTCTGCATTTCTGGTGTTATATCTCTATTTCCGGCAAAACTAGATTGAAAATCTGACGTACTCGTTTTTGATTCATAGACAGCCATTCCTTGAAAATCCTGAGCAATTGCACTAATTACAGCCGCAAAAAAAGTAAGTAAAGTAACTACAATAGTTTTCATAGCAAAACGTTTAATGTTGATAGAACAAATATGACGAGATATTTAGGTTTTTGTTACCAACATTTTGTTAAAAATTAAGGTATTCTGACTAAAAAATTATCGTTTTAATTGTACTTTAGCCAATTATGAAAAAAATAATTATTTCTTTTTGGATGTTGGTTTTTGTGATTGGATTTTCGCAGGAAAAGAAAATTGTATCAACTTTACTTTCCAACTTCCCGCTTGTGGCAGATGAATTTATAAATATGGATTCATTTGGCTATTATTATTATATCAAAGGAAATGTTTTTTACAAACAAAAGGATAATGAATTATTTCAATACAAAAATCTTTCATTGGGAAAAATTAAACGGGTTGATTTGCAAAATCCGTTAAAGATTGTTCTTTTTTATGAAGGATTTAATTCGGTTATCACATTAGATAATCAATTAAATGAAACCTTATCGTTTAATTTTTCCAAAAACCAAAACAATCCAATTGTGGCTTCGGCGGTGGGATTGGCCTCTCAAAACCGACTATGGATTTTTAATTCCCTGCAAATGCAATTGGGTTTATATGATTTCAACAAGCAGGTTTTTCAACCCTTATCTCAGCCTTTTCAGAACCTGATTGAATTTTATCAAACCGATTACAATCAATTTTACTGGATAGATTCTAACGGAATTGTTTCGTTTTGCGATGTGTTTGGAAAAATTTCAACCTTAGGAAAAATTCCTGAATTTGATTCGGCTCAAATTATTTCTAATGAAGTGATGGTTTATCAAAGTGAAAATCAATTGTTCTATCACAATTTTAAAGACAATAAAAGTTCAATAATTAATTTAGATGAAAAAATCGTTGAAAAATTTCGGATTAAAGACCAATTTTTGATTATTTTTACCAACAGCGAAATTAGTACTTATCAAATTAGTTTACCATAATGCACATAGCAGTAGCAGGCAACATTGGAGCCGGAAAAACCACCTTAACTAGATTATTAGCCAAACATTTTAAATGGGAGCCACATTTTGAAGATGTGGTAGACAACCCGTATTTAGACGATTTTTACCATCAGATGGAACGTTGGTCGTTTAATTTACAGATTTACTTTTTAAATAGCAGATTCAGACAGGTTTTACAAATTCGCGAAAGCGGAAAAAAAATTATTCAGGATCGAACGATTTATGAAGATTCACACATTTTTGCTCCCAATCTCCATGCAATGGGATTAATGACCAACAGAGATTTTAATAATTACAAATCATTGTTTGAGTTGATGGAAAGTATGGTTCAAGCTCCGGATTTACTGATTTATTTGAGAAGTTCTATCCCTAATTTAGTGAGCCAAATTCACAAAAGAGGTCGTGAATACGAAAACACCATTTCAATTGATTACTTGAGTCGTTTGAACGAACGTTATGAAGCTTGGATTCAAAGTTACGACAAAGGAAAACTGCTTATTATTGATGTTGATAATATTAATTTTGTTGATAATCCGGAAGATTTAGGGATGATTATTAATCGAATTGATGCGGAAATAAATGGATTGTTTTAGTCTACTGTTTTTCTGAAATTTATACATAAAAAAATCCCGCTTCCATAACAGAAGCGGGATTTTTTGTAGATAAAATTATCTTTATTGCTTTTTGAATTCTTCAATTTTTGCATTAACTTCTTCATCGGTTCCAACAAAAGTTTGAGTAGAAGTTTTTGTTTCACCGTCAACTGTTGTGTTAATTGTAACATTTGCGGTTACAACACCATCAGCCGATTTTGTTTTATCAATTGAGATTTCTTTGCTTTCTGGACTTGTAACTTCGTCAACTACTGTCTCGATTGCTACTACTTCTTCGACAACTGTAACAACATCGTGACCTCCTAAAATTGGAGCGATTACTAAACCAATTAAACACGTTAATTTGATTAAGATGTTCATTGAAGGACCTGAAGTATCTTTAAATGGATCACCCACAGTATCTCCGGTTACAGCTGCCTTGTGAGCATCTGAACCTTTGTATGTCATTTCACCATTAATCATTACACCGGCTTCGAACGATTTTTTTGCATTATCCCAAGCACCACCGGCGTTGTTTTGGAAAACAGCCCAAAGTACACCAGAAACAGTAACTCCAGCCATATAACCACCTAACATTTCGGCGATTAATTTGTTGTCATATCCAATCAACATCGGTAAAACCGCAATTAAAATAGGGAAACCAATCGTTAAAATTCCAGGCAACATCATTTCGCGTAAAGCGGCTTTAGTAGAAATTTCAACACATTTTCCATATTCAGGTTTTCCTGTTCCTTCCATAATTCCAGGAATTTCTTTGAACTGACGACGAACTTCATATACCATATCCATCGCAGCTTTTCCAACTGAATTCATTGCCAAAGCAGAGAAAACAACCGGAATCATTCCACCTACAAATAACATCGCTAAAACCGGAGCTTTAAAGATGTTGATTCCGTCAATTCCTGTAAACGTTACATAAGCAGCAAATAATGCTAACGAAGTTAATGCAGCAGATGCAATTGCAAAACCTTTTCCGGTTGCAGCAGTTGTATTTCCAACTGAATCTAAAATATCGGTACGTGTACGAACTTCTTTTGGTAATTCACTCATTTCGGCAATACCACCGGCATTATCAGAAATTGGTCCGAATGCATCAATCGCTAATTGCATTGCAGTTGTAGCCATCATCGCAGAAGCTGCTAAAGCCACACCATAGAAACCAGCTAATGCATACGAAGCCCAAATAGCACCTGCAAAAATTAAAACCGTTGGGAAAGTTGAAATCATCCCCGTTGCTAAACCTGCAATTACGTTTGTTCCTGCTCCGGTTGATGATTTTTGTACAATTGCTAAGACTGGTTTTGTACCTAATCCTGTGTAATATTCAGTTACAGATGAAATAACACCTCCAACAAATAATCCAACAATAGTAGCATAGAATACTCTCATTGATGAAATTTCTTTTAAACCTTCACCAAAGAATTCCATATTCATTGTTTCAGGCAACATATATTTTACCAAAACAAAACATGAAATGGCTGTTAAAGCAATTGAAGCCCAGTTTCCTAAGTTTAAAGCACCTTGAACTTCTTTTTCTTTTGCATTGTTATCTTTAATTTTCACCAACATCGTTCCGATGATAGAGAATAAAATTCCAAAACCGGCAATTGCCATTGGTAATAAAATTGGACCGATTCCGCCGAATGCATCATCAATTGAACCGCCCATATCTTTAATCACATAATTTCCTAAAACCATTGCGGCTAGAACAGTTGCTACATACGAACCAAATAAATCGGCACCCATTCCGGCAACGTCACCTACGTTATCACCAACGTTATCGGCAATTGTTGCAGGATTACGAGGATCATCTTCAGGGATTCCGGCTTCTACTTTACCAACTAAATCGGCACCAACATCGGCAGCTTTAGTATAAATACCTCCACCCACACGAGCGAATAATGCAATTGATTCAGCACCAAGAGAAAAACCTGCTAATGTTTCAAGAACAATTGTCATGTCTTCAGTAGATGTCCAAGTTCCATTCATAAAGAAATGGAATAATATGATAAAAAAACCTGTTAAACCTAAAACAGCTAAACCGGCAACACCTAATCCCATTACGGTTCCGCCACCAAAAGAAACTTTTAAAGCTTGTGGCAAACTCGTGCGAGCGGCTTGAGTTGTTCTAACATTTGTTTTTGTAGCGATTTTCATTCCCATATTTCCAGCCAAAGCCGAAAAAACAGCACCGAAAATAAATGCAACTACTATTAAGATATGCGTTGTTGGAACGATATATGAAATTCCTGCTAAAGCGATACTCGCACCAATAACAAAGAAAGTTAATAATCGATATTCGGCTTTAAGAAAGGCCAAAGCACCTTCGTAGATATAATCTGAAATCTCTTTCATCTTTCCATCGCCGGCATCTTGCTTTAAAACCCAAGCTCTTTTAGCCCACATAAAAGCTAATCCTATTAATGCCATTATTATTGGCACATAAATCATAATTGAATCCATAAATATGTATTTTATAATTTTTTTAACGATTGCAAAAGTAACAAAATAGGAATAAAAAAAAGCAACATTTCTAAATTGAATGTTGCTTTTTTTATTAAAATAGTAAAATCTTTAACGAATACTAAATAAACCTGCTACTTTGTTTTCCAAATTAGCAAAACGGTCTACACATTTTTCGATGATTTCTTTGGCTTCTGTAACATCTCCCCAACCTTCTACATCTACTTTTTTCTGTTCTAAATCTTTATAAACTTGGAAAAAATGTTCAATTTCTTTTAATAAATGCGGATTTACATCGGATAAATCATTTAATTTGTTCCAAACCGGATCAGAAACCGGCACACAAATCACTTTTTCATCCGGTCCTTTTTCGTCTGCCATGTGGAAAACACCGATTGGTTTTACCTCCATTACACATCCGGGAAAAGTGGGTTCGGTCACCAAAACCAATACATCCAAAGGATCGCCGTCTAATGCTAATGTTTCAGGAATGAATCCGTAATCGGCAGGATACATCATCGAAGAGAAAATCATTCTGTCGTAACGAATTTTTTTTAATTCAAAATCGTATTCATATTTATTTCTACTTCCTTTTGGTATTTCAATCAATACATCAAAAGTGTTTTGTTTTGCTGGACTCATAATATTATAAATTTATTCCATTTTTTTGGACTGCAAAGGTAACTTGTTATATTGACAAGTGGAATTCTAACACTACTTTTTAAGAATTTAATAGCAATGAACCTAAAAATTTGATAAGAAAGGAATAAAACAAATAAATAATTTTTGTTTTAAAAATAAAACCCAAATGAACCTTTAATTGTGAAATTATTTGCATCGGGTAAATTTCTGTAATTTCCTCTCCAAGAGCAATCAATTCGGAAGACTTTGAGGATATTTCCGATTCCAACACTGTATTCCCAATACGGTTTATCGGGAGCCAAATAGGTTAATGTTGAAGCATTTAGTGCTCTATTTTCATCAGAAACTGAACCAACAACTGCTTTAAATCCTACTATTTCTCTTAGATTCATTTGTCGTAAACCTGGAATTCTTGACAAAATTCTTCCTAAAAAGTGATGTTCTAATTGCAATGTTGCGTATTCATCAGTTACAAATTCGTAGAAATTAAGGTTATTAAACGTGTTTTCGATTAAGAAATACGATTGATTTCCGGGCACTACACTCATTAATCCCAATGGAACTTCGCCGAATGTTTTACCCACTTCTGTGATAACATTTAATCTTCCAAAACCGCCAACTAAAATGGGTTGCTTGATGTATAATTGTACTTTTTGATAATCGAAATCGCTATCAAAAACACCTTTTAAACCTTGACTGTAATTGAAAAATATTCTTGTGAACGGACTATCAACAATGCTTCTTTCTACCCCATAACCCACCGTTTTTCTTCTTGGCGTATAATCAATAGAAGCATAAACTTCTGATTGAGCGACTTCACTTGCAATACCGGTTGGCGAATCGGGTGAAAAATAATCTAAACTAAATTTTTCCCAAGCCGGTTTGAGTGTTCGGTATGAAAATCCGGTTTCAAAAGTTAGGTTTTTTATGGGTTCAATATTTAATGAAACCATGCTCAAATTGATACTCGTTAAATTATCATTTGCTCCGGACATAAACAATCCGTTTGAGGCAAAGCTTCTGCCAAGCACGTTGTTTGTGGTGGTTAAACTGGCACCAATTTGTTCAATATCACGCCTATTACCACCTTCTAAAATTAGCCTATTTCGTTTGTTTAATAATACTTTTCCGGAAACGCCATATTTGAATTGGTTATCATCAAACCCGTAGGCCGTATAAAACTGCAAACGCCACGGATCATTTTGACCAAAATAGGTTCTTCCACCTGCTCGCAATCTAAAACCTTCTACTTCATTATAACCAAAGGTTGAAAAAATCGGACCGATGTCAAAATTTCCTTTTTGAATATAACCGCTTCCTAAAATGGCAACCAAATCATACATTTGCTTGAATTTTTTCACTGTTTTTAGTGTATCAAGCATTTTGTAAACCCCTAATTCATCTTTACTTAAATTTTCAAATCGGTTTTCTTGCCAATATTCATCCGAACGACTATATACCTCATTATCAATAAAATTGACTTCTTGTTTATAGAATTCTTTTGGTTTTTCTTGGTTGAATTGATGATTTTTGAATAAAGTTGTTCTTTTACCATAAACTCCTTGTGATTCTTCTTTCTTATTAAAAGCAAAATCAGACATCATATGATCTCTTTTCAGTAAGAACACCGAATCATTTACAACTTCAAAATCTTGTTCAATATAAATTTCTTTTACCCAGTTGATGTTGGCACTTTTAGTCACTGCCATGTTGATGTTTTTGATGGCAAATGTGGTATCATTTACCCAAAAATCACCTTTAAAAGTGAGTTCACCTTTTCTTCTTGGATAATAAACAATGTTATAACACCATTTATTATCGATATACATACTATCGGTTAACGCATAATTGTAGACATCAATTCCGGTTCTGGACAATGGACTTACAAAATCTTTATCAAAAAATTTCAGGTAATTATCATAAATATCATAATCGGCATACAAATCTTTTACAAAGGCAATTATTTGCTGATTATTACTGAAACCTGAATTTTTATTTGCTTTTAGAATTTCTTTTTCTCTCTTTGAAACATTGTCTCCATAAACTTCTGAAAGTGATTCATTGATAAATATAGGTAGATATGTTTTTCCTGTGATAGCAGAAGTGTCCATTTGTTCAAAAACAAATTCCATTCCTCTAAAAACACGACTTTTCATTGTGGCACTATCAATGGTATTCAGGTCAAATTCAACTTTTTCGTATTTGTCATATTGGTATTGATTGAATTGTCGCAAGCCATTTTTCCGTTTTCTTTCCCAAATTTTCCGAAGAATGTCAATCGCAGGATTATTTTTTTTTGATAATTTTCCCGATACTAAAACCACTTCACGAAGGGTTTCGCCTTCGGTTAAAGTTACTTTCATGTTATAGGTAACCGATTTCTCAAGTTTAACATCTTGAGCGGTATAGCCAATAAAAGAAACTACAAGAACTGCATGACTTTTTTGAGATTCAAGATAAAATCGACCGTTTTCGTTTGTAATTACACCTTCGGTAGAATTCTTAAAATAGACATTAGCAAAGGGAATTGGTTCATTTTTTTCATCGACAACAATCCCGCTCACTTTAGTTTGGGCAATTATTGAGGCTGAAAAAAGCAAAAATAATATAAATAGGCTTTTAATTTTCATAGCAATTCGTAAAAAAAAACTTCATCAAATAACACGTTGATGAAGTTTCAAATATAGTTTTTATTTTGATTATTTATACAAAACCTTTTTTACTGCTTTTACAACATCGGATGAATTTGGCAACCATTCTTTCAATAAAGTAGGAGAATAAGGAGCCGGTGTATCTGCTGTTGTAATACGTTGAATTGGAGCATCTAAATAATCGAAAGCTCTTTCTTGAACCATATATGTAATTTCTGAAGCTACGCTAGCAAATGGCCAAGCTTCTTCTAAAACTACTAAACGATTTGTTTTTTTGACTGATTTTAAAATGGCATCATAATCCATCGGACGAACCGTTCTTAAATCGATTATTTCACACGAAATTCCTTCTTTGGTCAATTCATCAGCAGCAGTATAAGCTTCTTTGATAATTTTTCCGAAAGAAACAATCGTCACATCAGAACCTTCTCTTTTGATATCAGCTACACCAAGCGGAATGGTATATTCTCCTTCCGGAACTTCCATTTTGTCACCATACATTTGTTCAGATTCCATAAAAATGACCGGATCATTATCACGAATAGCTGCTTTTAATAAACCTTTTGCATCATATGCATTTGATGGAACTACTACTTTTAAACCCGGTGTATTCGCAAACCAATTTTCAAAAGCTTGAGAGTGCGTTGCACCTAATTGTCCGGCAGAAGCAGTTGGACCACGAAAAACCATCGGCATAGGAAATTGTCCGGCCGACATTTGACGCATTTTTGCTGCGTTGTTTATAATTTGATCAATTCCAACCAAAGAGAAGTTAAAGGTCATAAATTCTACAATCGGACGACATCCGTTCATAGCTGAACCTACGGCAATTCCAGCAAATCCAAGTTCGGCAATTGGTGTATCGATTACACGTTTTGGTCCAAATTCATCTAACATTCCTTTTGAAGCTTTGTAGGCTCCGTTGTATTCTGCCACTTCTTCACCCATTAAATAAATGCTTTCGTCACGACGCATTTCTTCGCTCATGGCCTCACAAATTGCTTCTCTGAATTGAATTGTTCTCATATTTCTAATTTCTTAAGTCTTTTTATCGAATGGCAAAAATAAATATTTTAAATTACTTTAATGCATAATTTATCGCTAAAATAATTCGCAATAGTAACTGCTTTTCTAAATATAAATTGCAAAAAAATGTTTGAAAAAATTCTAAAATCAATAATATTACTTACGAAAACGATATAATACTGAAAAAATATTATGCACGCATACTAAAATTTGAAAAATAATTCGTAATTTCGTAACCGAAAAAATAATCTAAATCTATTATATGAAAATATTAGTCTGCATCAGTCATGTACCTGATACTACTTCAAAAATTAATTTTACGAACGGCGATTCTGAATTTGACACGAATGGTGTTCAGTTTGTTATCAATCCGAATGATGAATTTGGTTTAACCAGAGCAATTTGGTTTCAAGAGCAACAAGGAGCCAATGTTACTGTTATAAATGTAGGTGGACCTGATACGGAACCAACTTTGAGAAAAGCATTAGCAATTGGTGCAAATGAAGCCATCAGAATAAACGCCAAACCAACAGATGGATTTTTTGTAGCCAAGCAATTAGCCGAAGTAATCAAACAAGGTCAATATGATTTAGTAATTTGCGGAAAAGAATCATTGGATTATAATGGTGGAATGGTTCCGGGAATGATTGCAGGTTTATTGGGTTATAATTTTATCAACTCTTGTATTGATTTAAAAGTGGATGGTTCCTCTGCCAAAGTAATCAGAGAAATTGATGGTGGAAAAGAAACCAGTTCGGCATCTTTACCTTTGGTAATTGGTGGTCAAAAAGGATTAGTGGAAGAAAAAGATTTACGCATTCCAAATATGAGAGGGATTATGACAGCTCGTACAAAAGCATTAACAGTTTTAGAACCAATTGATGCAAATAACAACACGAAAGCCGTAAAATTTGAAAAACCGACTCCAAAATCAGCAGTGAAATTAGTAAGTGCAGATAATTTGGATGAATTGGTGAGTTTGTTACACAACGAAGCTAAGGTTATCTAATTCCATTTAAAATTTAAAATTCATCATTTAAAATATAAATTATGTCATTATTAATATATGCAGAATCGGCTGAAGGAAAATTTAAAAAAGTAGCTTTCGAATTAGCTTCCTATGCAAAAAAAGTAGCAGAATCATTAGGAACAACTGTAACAGCTGTAACAGTAAACGCTTCTGATGTTTCAGAATTATCAAAATACGGTGTAGATAAAGTATTGAAAGTAACCAACGATAAATTGGCAACTTTTAATGCAAAAGCTTTCGCAGATGTAATCAAACAAGCAGCTCAAAAAGAAGGTGCAAGAGTGATTGTGCTTTCATCAACAACGGATAGCATTTACCTTGCTCCGTTGGTGGCAGTAGGATTAGAAGCAGGTTACACATCCAATGTGGTTGGGTTACCTTTGAGCACTTCACCATTTCAAGTAAAAAGAAATGCATTTTCAAATAAAGCTTTTAATATCACAGAAATTTCAACTGATATAAAAGTGTTAGGTTTGGCTAAAAACTCGTATGGTTTGGTTGAAAGTACTTCAACTTTATCAACAGAAGATTTTTCTCCAAGTTTAAATGATGCTGATTTTAATGTAAAAGTTGAAAACGTAGAAAAAGTGACCGGAAAAGTAACAATTGCCGATGCAGAAGTTGTAGTTTCAGGTGGTCGCGGATTAAAAGGTCCTGAAAACTGGGGATTAGTAGAAGAATTAGCAACTGTTTTAGGTGCTGCTACTGCTTGTTCTAAACCGGTATCCGATTTAGGCTGGAGACCTCACAGTGAGCACGTTGGACAAACCGGAAAACCTGTTGCAACGAATTTATATATTGCGATTGGAATTTCAGGGGCAATTCAGCATATTGCCGGAATTAATTCGTCTAAAGTGAAAGTTGTTATCAATTCTGACCCCGAAGCTCCTTTCTTTAAAGTAGCCGATTATGGTGTAGTTGGTGATGCTTTTGAGATTGTTCCTAAATTGACTCAAAAATTAAAAGAATTTAAAGCTCAAAATTCATAATTTTTTATAAATTGTGCCCTCATTGGGCTATCTAAATCGAGATAGTTGTATCTTTGTTTGGATAGCCCATTTTTTTATTACTAATTAAGCATAAATGCCTTATTTTTAGAGCATTATAATATCATAATATGAGTCTTGTTAAACTAGCCATAAAAGGAATTTCTTACAGTCAAACCCAAAACGGTGCCTACGCATTGATTCTAAATGAAGTAGATGGAGAGCGAAAATTACCCATTGTAATCGGTGCATTTGAAGCTCAATCCATTGCCATTGCGTTGGAAAAAGAAATAAAACCCCCTCGCCCACTTACCCACGATTTGTTTAAAAATTTTGCCGACCGATTTGATATTGTAGTCAAACAAGTGATTATTCATAAATTAGTGGATGGTGTTTTTTATTCGAGTATCATTTGCGAACGCGACAAAATTGAAGAAATTATCGATGCCAGAACATCCGATGCTATTGCGTTGGCATTGCGTTTTAATGCTCCTATTTTTACTTACAAAAATATTTTGGACAAAGCCGGAGTTTATCTAAAAGGAAACACGATGGAACCTGAAAATGCCAACGAAGATAACGATGGTGTTTTGAGTACGCCTGAGACATTTGGTGCACAAGAAACTACACCAAAAGACAGTTACACCGGAAAAAGTGTTCAAGAATTATATGAATTATTAAACGAAGCGGTGCAAAACGAAGACTACGAAAAAGCTGCCAAGATTAGAGACGAAATTTCAAAAAAGGAATCATAAATAATCCAAAATCTATACTTCATCAAATGTATAAAAAATTATTTTTACTTACTTTAACTGTGCTGTTCTCAGTGGGTTTAAGTGCACAGGAACTTGAAAAAAAATGGCAATTAAGTTCTTCCAAAACGGATTATTTAGAATTAAAAGAAGGTGGCTATGAACTTAAAATCAGTTCTGATAGTCTTACTCAAAAAGGAGATTATTTAGTACAAGATAATTTTCTTTTTTTGTTTGAAAATGGTTCCGATGCACCAACCAAACGATTTACAATTACATCAAAATCAGATTCGCTTCTGACTTTAAAATCGAAAGATAAGGCATATTCGTTTTTTTCTTCCAATAAAATAAAACCGGTTCAAAATCAAGCGAAACTAATTGCAAGTGAAGGTTTTTCGATGACTAGTTTATGGAAAGGAGTTTTGGGAATGCTATCACTTTTAGCCTTAGCTTTTGTGTTTAGTGCTAATCGAAAAGCCATTAATTGGAAAACGGTTGGGATTGGAATTTTGGCTCAATTGATACTTGCAATCGGAGTTCTGAAAGTCACTTTTGTAAAAAATATATTTGAATTTGTTGGTGGATTATTCGTAAAAGTATTAGATTTTACGAGAGCCGGAAGTGAATTTTTATTAGGCGGAATGATGAATGTGGATAATTTTGGATTCATTTTTTTGTTTCAAGTGTTACCAACTATTATATTTTTCTCTGCTTTAACTTCGTTATTGTTTTATTTGGGAATAATTCAAATTATAGTAAAAGGTTTAGCGATGCTCTTAACCAAAATTTTAGGTATATCAGGTGCCGAAAGTTTATCGGTTGCCGGAAACATCTTTTTAGGTCAAACCGAAGCTCCATTGATGATTAAAGCCTATTTAGAAAAAATGAATAAAAGCGAAATTCTTTTAGTTATGATTGGCGGAATGGCCACTGTTGCCGGAGGAGTTTTAGCTGCTTACATTGGTTTTCTGGGTGGAAATGATCCGGTTTTGCGATTGGAATTTGCCAAACACTTGCTTGCTGCCTCTGTAATGGCTGCCCCTGGAGCCATTGTTGTTTCAAAAATATTGTTCCCTCAAACGGAAGCAATTGACACGAATGTAGAAGTTTCTAAAGAAAAAATTGGATCTAATATTTTAGATGCCATTGCAACCGGAACAACAGAAGGTTTGAAATTAGCAGCCAATGTAGCAGCGATGTTATTAGTTTTTATTGCTTTTATTGCAATGATTAATTACACCTTGAGTTGGATTGGTGGATGGTCTGGTTTAAATGATGTTATTGCCGCAAACACTCCTTATTCGAAATTCTCTTTAGAAACCATTTTAGGAATTGTCTTTGCTCCGTTAATGTGGTTAATTGGCGTTGCTCAAGAAGATGTTATGTTAATGGGTCAATTATTAGGGATAAAATTAGCTGCTTCTGAATTTGTTGGCTACATTCAATTAGCTGAATTGAAAAATGCCGCTTCAACTATCCATTTTACGTATGATAAATCAGTAATTATGGCCACCTATATGTTATGTGGTTTTGCTAATTTTGCTTCGATTGGAATACAAATTGGAGGAATTGGATCGTTAGCTCCAGGACAAAGGAAAACACTTTCGGAATTTGGTTTAAAAGCAGTAATTGGTGGAAGTATAGCATCTTTGCTATCAGAAACTATTGCAGGAATGATTATAGGTTAACCTAATAAAATAAAACCCAAAATGAAACAATACCACGACCTAGTAAAACACGTTTTAGAAAACGGATCACAAAAAGGTGATCGAACCGGAACCGGAACAATCAGTGTTTTTGGTTATCAAATGCGTTTTGATTTAAGCGAAGGTTTTCCGATGGTTACCACCAAAAAATTACACTTAAAATCAATTATACACGAATTGCTTTGGTTTATTAAAGGCGAAACGAATATTAGCTATTTAAAAGAAAACGGAGTAAAGATTTGGGATGATTGGGCGGATGAAAATGGTGATTTAGGTCCGGTTTACGGTCATCAATGGCGAAACTGGAACAGTGAAGAAATTGATCAAATTACCGAATTAATCGAAACATTAAAGAAAAATCCAAATAGCCGTAGAATGTTAGTTTCGGCTTGGAACCCTTCTGTTTTACCCGACACTTCCAAATCATTTGCAGAAAATGTAGCCAACGGAAAAGCAGCTCTTCCACCGTGTCACGCATTTTTTCAATTTTATGTCGCCGATGGAAAATTGAGTTGTCAATTGTATCAACGAAGTGCTGATATATTTTTAGGCGTTCCGTTTAACATTGCTTCGTATGCCTTATTTACATTGATGATTGCTCAGGTTTGCGATTTACAACCGGGAGATTTTATTCACACTTTTGGTGATGCACACATTTATAACAATCACATCGAACAATTGGAATTACAACTTTCGCGTGAGCCAAAACCTTTACCAAAAATGATTTTAAATCCGGAAATTAAATCCATTTTCGATTTTACATTTGACGATTTTACGTTGGAAGGGTATGATCCGCATGCTCATATTAAAGGTGCTGTAGCTGTTTAAAAAATAAAAAATCCGTTTGACCAAAATCAAACGGATTAAATATTTACGATAAGAATCAAAGTTTTACACTGCAACAACGCTATTCTCAGCAGCAGCAAAATCATTCCATTTGTAAGCATCAGCTTGGTCATCGTTTACGAATTCTCCATCAACTAAATAACGGAATTCGTATGAATTAGAAGCAGGTAATTCAAACGTAGCCTTGAAAGTTCCGTTTTTTAATTTTGCTAATTCTCCTTCTTTAGGATTCCAATTGTTAAAATCACCAACTACAGCAGCAGTCGTAGCTTCTTTTGCTTCGATTGAAAAAGTTACTTTACAAACCGGTTTCGTTTTTATAAATTGTTTCTTGATTGCCATGATTAATTTAATTTTAAAATTATGCCACAAAGAAACAAATAGAATAATGAAAATCAAATAGTTAGCTTTCTTTTTGTTAAATTACCAAAAACCACCACAAAAAACAGCTATTTTGTTAATATATAGCGGGTTAGATTAACAATTCTTAACAGGAAAACGGTTTCGCTTTTCATTATATGTAAAAATGATTTTTTTATTTTTCAAAAATATAATACCTTTCAGAACCAAAAAACCAATAATAAAACCATTATGAACACAGAGCAACACGAACAATACGAATATGCTCGTAGAAGAATTAAACAAAAAAAGCGACTTTATTATCATTTTGTCCTTTTCTTAATTGGAAGTTTATTCTTTTTATTAGTTGAAAAGTTTTTTGATATTCAACCTTTTGAAGGGTGGTATTTATGGGCAGTTACCATTTGGTTCTTCCTTTTTATTCTTCATTTCATCAAAGTGTACATCACTGACCGATTTATGAATAAAAATTGGGAACGCGATCAAATTGAACGTTTGATGGCAAAACAAGAACAAAAAATTCAGCAATTACAACAAAAAGTAGAAAATGAATTTAATTCTAAAACCGAAATTTAAGAATGATTATAATGATTGCGGCGGCCGCCGAAAACAATGCTCTAGGAAAAGACAATGATTTAGTTTGGCATTTGCCTGATGATTTTAAACGTTTTAAAGAATTAACATCAGGTCATCATATCATAATGGGAAGAAAAACATTTGAAAGTTTTCCTAAGCTGCTTCCCAACAGAACTCACATTATTATTACTAGACAAAAAAACTACCAACCGGAACATTGTATCGTGGTAGATAGTATTGAAAAAGCTCTCGAATTTGTTCCCGAAGACGAAGATGCTTTTATCATTGGCGGAGGTGAAATTTACAAACAATCGCTTGAATACACAGATGTTATTGAACTCACTCGTGTTCACGACTCTTTTGATGCTGACACCTATTTTCCTGAAATCAATGCGGATAGTTGGCAATTAGTGGAAGAAGAATATCATCCTAAAGATGAAAAACATTTGGTTGATTTTACCTATCAAACTTACATTCGTAAATAAAAAAAACATCCCTTTCGGGATGTTTAGAATCAATGTATCATGTATGAATTGGCCTATTCAAGCATCAGTATCTGATAACTTAATATAAAAATTACCACTGCCAGAAATACTCCAGAAATGAAGATAACGACATTGGCAAACCTTTGAGAATACATCTCAAAGAAGCCTTTAATACCAAATACCACAAAGGTACTAAAAGCGAAAAAAACTAAAATTTCCAAAAACAAATTTAACCCTAAGAACGTTTGTGGCACCCCAACTTCAGTATTGCCGATTAAAGCGATACTGTCGATACTGCTAACAAGAAAAAATGTGATAACTAGTGCCAGTAGTATCCATCTTAGTTCAGCCTTAACAATTCTTGATAACATGATGTTTAACATTTGATTCATGTGGTAAAATTGCACATTATCAAACACATACACAATACCCACTTCTAGTGATTTTTTTTATATCACTAAAAACAGTGAGTTTTTGTTTATTTTTTTGATAAAAATGATAAACAAATTAAATCATTCAATTATTGCCATGATTACAGAATAGTTTATATTTGCCTAAAATTTAAGTATGTCAAAATCTGTTACACCATATAAAGATTCCTCATTAGGTAAAAAAGAACAAGTTGCTCAAATGTTTGATAACATTTCGGGTAATTATGACGGACTAAACCGTGTTATTTCTTTTGGTACTGATGTGAAATGGCGTAAAAAGGTCTTGGCAATGGTTTCTGCAAAAAATCCTGATACTATTCTTGACATTGCCACAGGAACAGGCGACTTAGCCATTTTGATGACAAAAACCAATGCTAAAAAAATTGTTGGTCTGGATATTTCTGCCGGAATGCTTGATGTGGGAAGAAAAAAAATTGAACAAAAAAAACTTTCAAATAGAATAGAAATGGTTTTGGGTGATTCTGAAAGCATTCCTTTTGAAGATAATAGTTTCGATGCAATTACTGTTGCTTTTGGTGTTAGAAATTTTGAAACCTTAGAAAAAGGTTTGGCTGAAATTCTTCGTGTTTTAAAGCCAAACGGAATATTTGTTATTTTAGAAACTTCGGTTCCAAAGAAATTTCCATTTAAACAAGGCTATCATTTTTATACTAAAAATATTTTACCACTAATAGGAAAGCTATTTTCTAAAGACAATTCTGCCTACTCCTATTTATCCGAATCCGCTTCAGTTTTTCCTTATGGAGAAGCTTTAAACAATATTTTGAGAAAAGTTGGGTTTATAGAGGTAGCAGCAATGCCTCAAACGTTTGGTGTTGCTACTATTTATTCAGCATCAAAAAAATAAAATGAGAACAGTATTTTTAGCCATAATCTCTTTAATAAGTATCCAATCGAATGCCCAATTTAGTGGAATTTTCGGTAAAGACCCAATTATTCATCTTGAAAACTTTGACGAACAACGCGTTCATTGGGGTTATTTCTTAGGTTTTAATTCCTATGATTTTAAAATAGATCAAAACCGTGTTACTGAGGAAATTTTATCAGAATCAACAACCGGTTTTAATGTTGGATTGGTTGGAGATTTACGTTTACATAAAAATATAAATCTTCGTTTTGAACCCGGATTATATTACACACAACGAAATTTAACTTTCCCCAATTTTGAGAATCAATTTGATGCCATGCGGGAAGTAAAATCAACTTATATTCATTTTCCGTTACTTTTGAAGTTTTCATCTCAAAGGGTAGGTAATGTTAGACCTTATTTGCTAGGTGGTGTTTCAACCGCACTCAATTTATCCAGTAATGCCAAAGCTCAGGACGATAATTCCAACAATCGTTTTAGAATGACGCAATGGAGTAATTTTTACGAAGTTGGTTTTGGAATTGATATTTATCTTGAATACTTCAAATTCTCACCTTCCATTAGAGGTGTATTCGGTTTAAACGATGAATTAATTCGCGACAATGACCCGAACAGTCCTTGGACATCTTCAGTTGGTTCTATGTCAACAAGAGGATTTTTTGTAAATTTTACTTTCCACTAAAATTTCTTCGAAATTCGCTTAACAAAATAGCTGTTGCTGTTGCTACATTTAGACTTTCTGTTTTTTGTAATTTCCCAAAACGTGGAATACTGATTTTTTTCTGAATCAAAGCTTCAACAGTTGCACTAACTCCATTGGCTTCATTTCCCATAATTAAAACAGCATTGGATGGTAATTCCGCTTCGTACACAACATCACCATCCATAAAAGCACCATAAATGGGTTGGTCTGTTTTCTTTAAAAAACTTTCCAAAGAAGTATAAACAACATTTACTCTACCAACTGAGCCCATCGTAGCTTGAATTACTTTTGGATTATAAACATCTGCCGTTTCTTCGGAACAAATTAATTGCTCGATTCCGAACCAATCACACAAACGGATTATTGTTCCTAAATTTCCCGGATCTCGAATATCATCTAAAACCAAAGTCAACCCTTCGTATTTAATTGATTTTGATGGTGTTATTTTAAAAACCGCCAAACAAGTATTAGGCGTTTTTAAACAACTTATTTTTTTTAAATCGGTTTCTGAAATAATGTCCGGTCTAACTTCGTTATTCAATTGCAATGTTGCATCGGTAGAATAAAACTCCTGAATTTCATAATGCGAATGAAACAATTCCTGAATCACTTTAAACCCTTCGGCAATAAAAAGTTGTTGTTCATTTCTAAACTTTTTTTGGTGCAATCCGGTAATTCGTTTAATTTGGTTTTTACTAACCATAAAATAATGTACTTTTGAACTAAATTTCTAATTCAATTGAAAAAGATTTCCGCAAAAATATCATTAATAATTTTAATTGCACTGTTTTTTTATGCCTGTGATTCTGTAAAAAGAGTTCCGGATGGGAAAAACCTACTCGCTAAATCGGATGTTATTGTTGACGGGAAAAAAGTTAAAAACGAAGACGTTACCGGATTATTATCTCAAAAAACAAACACTCGTTTTCTAAATTTACCATTCAGTTTATATGTTTACAATTGGGCAAAGCCTGATCATGACTCATTATTTGCAGAAAAATTCATCAAAGATTCAATTCGATTTCAACGAACATCAAAGTTTTTATCATCTAAACAAGTCTATCGTTTAGGCGAATCGTTTTGGTATTCTGGGATTCATAGCTTTTTGAAAAGTACTGGTGAAGCTCCGGTTATTTTAGACGAATTAAAAGCGAAGAAATCAATCACAAAACTAAAAGGTTATTACTTTAATGAAGGATATTTTAATGTTGATGCTAAGGTTGCTATTGATACAATTAGTGCAAAAAAAGCATCAACTACTTACACTGTAACATTAGGAAATCCATACATTCTTGACAGTATTAACCGTAAAATTTCATCGCCGGTTTTAGATTCGCTTTATAAACGAACTGAAAACTTATCAGTTATCAAAACCGGACAACAATATAAATCGGATAATTTTGAAGAGGAAAGAAATCGACTCACCAATAATTTTAGAAACAATGGTGTCTATAATTTTCAACAGAATTATATCAATTTTGATATTGATACAATTAAAACCGGCAACAAAGCAAATGTAAATTTAATAATTAGTGATTATTCTTATCGCGATGGCGACACGCTGGTTACAACTCCTTTTAAAGTTTATAAAATCAGTGAAGTAAATATTTACACAGACAATCCATCTTCAAAAAGCACAGTAAAAATTGCCGATAGTGTGGTTTATAACAACTACAATCTTTACAGTATCGACAAATTGAAATATAGACCAAAAGCCATTACCGATGCGGTTTTCATCAGCAAAGGAGGAACTTATGCCGATTTTAGAAACAACTTAACCTCTCGTTCGCTTAATAATTTCAGGGTTTTTACTTATCCGTCAATTCAATATGAAATAGATCCTAGAGATAGTTTAGCAAGCTCGTTGATTGCTAATATTTACCTAAGTCCAAGAAAAAAATACAGTTTTAGTGCTTCATTGGATGCTATCCATTCCAATATTCAAGATTTTGGTTTGGCAGGAAACGCTTCCTTTTCTATCCGAAATATTTTTAATGGTGCAGAAACACTTGAAATTGGAGGAAGAGGAAACATCGGTTCTTCGCAGGATTTAGCCAATCCCGACAATACCTTTTTTAACCTTTCTGAATACGGTGCCGACATGCGGTTGAATTTTCCCAGGTTATTTTTTCCCGTTCGAACAGGTAGAATTATTCCAAAAGAAATGATTCCATCTACTCAAATCAGTGTGGGTTTTGCCAAGCAAGAAAATATCGGTTTAGATAAAGAGAATTTCACAGGAGCACTTACGTATAATTGGACACCAAAAAGATATAATTCTGTTCGATTTGACCTACTCAATATTCAATATATTAAAAACATCAACGGAAACAATTATTTCAATGTATATCGTTCGTCATATGGTGCATTGAACAATATAGCCCAAAATTACACAGTTAATCCAAGCTACTTAGATTTAAACGGAGATTTAACCATCCCAAACGGTGCAAACGGTTTTATTAATGATGCTTTGTTTAATGAGCCAGGCATTAATCCTTCTCAAGCTGATTTTAATGCCATACGAAGTATTAACGAACGAAGAAACAGATTAACAGAAAACAACCTCATCATTGCATCGAGTTATAGCTTTTCTAAAACAACAAAAACCAGTTTGTTAGACAATAATTTTTATGTTTTTAGAATTAAAGGAGAATCTGCCGGAAATTTATTATCACTTGTTGCTGATGCTTCTAAACAACCAACAGGGCCAAATGGGAATAAAACTTTTTTTGATATTGAATTTTCACAATACCTCAAAGGTGAATTTGAATATATCAAACATTTTGATTTGAGAAACAACATGGTTTTTGCAACCAGAACTTTTTTCGGAATAGCCGTTCCTTACGGAAATTCAAATAGCATTCCGTTTTCACGAAGTTACTTTGGAGGAGGTTCCAACGACAACAGAGCTTGGCGACCTTATGGACTTGGACCCGGAAGAAGTGGAGCCCGAAATGATTTTAACGAAGCCAATATGAAGATTTTGGTGAATGCCGAATTTCGTTTTAAAATGTTTGGAAAACTAAGAGGAGCACTTTTTGTAGATGCCGGAAACATTTGGAACGTTTTGGATAATGTGGAAGATGAAGATTTTATTTTTTCCGGATTAGAATCGTTGAGAGATATTGCCGTGGGATCTGGTTTCGGAATTCGCTATGATTTCGGATTTGTGGTTGCCCGATTCGATTTCGGATTTAAAACCTACAATCCGGCACATGAAGTTGGAAAAAGATGGTTTAGAGAATATAATTTCAGTAATACCGTTTTCAATGTTGGAATTAATTATCCTTTCTAAAACGTTATCGTAATTTTTTAGAAAAACTATCCGCAAGAGCATCGATTTTATAGTCAATAATTTTTTGTTCACTCGATTAATTCTTATTTTTGTTCTCTTAACTAATATAATAACCAAAATGGCACACAACATAAAACCAGGTGTAGCAACCGGAGATCAAGTTCAGGAAATTTTTAACTATGCAAAAGAAAAAGGATTTGCTTTACCGGCAGTTAACGTTATCGGTTCAAGCACAATAAATGGAGTTTTGGAAACTGCTGCAAAATTAAATGCTCCTGTTATCATTCAGTTTTCTAACGGAGGAGCATCGTATAATGCCGGAAAAGGTCTTTCAAACGAGGGTCAACGTGCTGCTATTTTAGGTGGAATTGCCGGTGCAAAACACATTCATACTTTAGCGGAAGCATACGGAGCAACAGTGATTCTTCATACAGACCACTGTGCAAAAAATTTATTGCCTTGGATTGATGGTCTATTGGATGCATCCGAAAAACATTTTGCAGAAACAGGAAAACCTTTATTTTCTTCACATATGATTGATTTATCAGAAGAACCAATCGAGGAAAATATTCATATTTGTAAAGAATATTTAGCTCGAATGAGTAAAATGGGAATGACTTTAGAAATTGAATTAGGTGTAACCGGTGGTGAAGAAGATGGTGTTGATAATTCAGATGTTGATAGTTCAAAATTATACACTCAACCGGAAGAAGTAGCTTATGCGTATGAAGAATTGATGAAAGTGAGTCCGAAATTTACCATCGCAGCCGCTTTTGGAAATGTGCACGGCGTTTATAAACCAGGAAATGTAAAATTGACACCAATTATTTTGAAAAATTCGCAGGAATTTGTTCAGAAAAAATTCAATACCGATTCAAATCCAATTGATTTTGTTTTTCATGGTGGATCAGGTTCTACATTAGAAGAAATCAGAGAAGCCATTTCATACGGTGTAATCAAAATGAACATTGATACCGATTTACAATTTGCCTTTACGGAAGGAATTCGTGATTATATGGTAAACAAAATTGATTACCTAAAAACTCAAATCGGTAGTCCGGACGGAGCAGATTCTCCAAACAAAAAACATTACGACCCAAGAAAATGGATTCGCGAAGGTGAAGTTACGTTCAATACAAGATTAGAGCAAGCATTTGCTGACCTAAACAACGTAAACACACTCTAAGAAAACCGACAACGGAAAACAGACAACAGATAACAGACAACAAAATATGGCTTGGTTTAAAAGAACAGAAAAAGGAATTCAAACCGCTACGGAAGATAAAAAAGACGTTCCAAAAGGACTTTGGTATAAATCCCCTACCGGAAAAATTATTGATCAGGACGAATTAGCCAAAAATCTTTGGGTGAGTCCCGATGATGATTTTCACGTGCGAATTGGCAGTAAAGAATATTTTGAAATTTTGTTTGACGACAATAAATTCAAAGAATTAGATGCAAAAATGACTTCAAAAGATCCATTGCATTTTGTGGATACGAAGAAATATTCCGACCGATTAAAAGAAGCTTACGATAAAACCGGTTTAAAAGATGCGGTTCGAACAGCCGTAGGAAAATCAAAAGGAAAAGATTTGGTAGTTTGTTGTATGGATTTCGCATTTATCGGCGGTTCTATGGGAGCTGTCGTAGGTGAAAAAATTGCAAGAGGTATTGATTATTCCATCAAAAACAATGTGCCTTTTGTTATGATTTCAAAATCAGGTGGAGCCAGAATGATGGAAGCTGCTTTTTCGTTAATGCAGTTAGCCAAAACCTCAGCCAAATTAGCTCAATTAGCCGAAGCAAAAATTCCCTACATTTCATTATGTACCGACCCAACTACGGGAGGAACAACAGCATCTTATGCGATGTTAGGCGATATTAATATCGGTGAACCTGGAGCTTTAATCGGTTTTGCCGGGCCAAGAGTTGTAA
Source organism: Flavobacterium azooxidireducens (assembly GCF_023195775.1). Lineage (NCBI taxonomy): Bacteria > Pseudomonadati > Bacteroidota > Flavobacteriia > Flavobacteriales > Flavobacteriaceae > Flavobacterium > Flavobacterium azooxidireducens. The sequence continues at coordinate 2,122,504 of NZ_CP096205.1, read as the reverse complement.
AAGACACCACCGGAAAAGATTTACCGGAAGGTTTTCAAACTTCTGAATTCTTGTTAGAACACGGATTCTTAGATTTTATTACTCACCGAAAAGAATTGAAAGACAAAGTGAATCTCTATTTAGATTTAATTTTAAACGAAGATGTTAGATAAGATGAAATCCCGAGCAATCGGGATTTTTTTTATGTTAATAATTTTAGTAAATTTATCTTAAATTTTTATCATAAATCATATTGATGCAACACAATCATTTAGAACAAAAAATAGCTAAAATAAATTCAGTAACTCCAAAACTAGATGACTTTCTACAAAATGGTTTTGATATCAATTATGCTCAAGCATTTATTAGTGATTATATTTTGGAATATAAGAAACAGTGCAATGAAACAGAAGTTGAATTGTTCGAATTATTTAAATTAAATGTACAATATAAAAGATTTTCAATAATTGGAAATATAATGCTAACTGAAATTGAGGAATATGAAGACTTTTATAAAATTGGACATCATGAGAGCGATTTAATAATTTTGATAAAGTCAACGGAAGAAATAGCCATTTTAGACCATGAAGATTTTGAAATTAGAGAGTTTATTTCAGAAAATTTTGAGGTGTTTTTAGATTTGATTCCTATATTAATTTCGTATGATAAACTTGGTTATTTAGGAAAAGAATACACTACCGACATCAAAAATAAAACTTTAGAAGAAGTTAAGAAAATTCTGAAAAGTGAAAAATATTATTCCTTTTTTTCATATAGTTTGATGGGAGAGTAAAAAACTAATTAGATGCTACATTCATCACAACTTTTGCATTGGTGAATGAAGTATGCTAATTACATCCCACTTCTAATCGCCTCCACAGGATCTAATTTAGAAGCCGAAATCGCCGGAATAATTCCTGCTATCAAACCAATAATTCCTGCTAATCCGGCACCTAACATCATGTTAGCAAAGCTCAATACGAATTCAAAATCCAATACTTTTGATAAAACCATTGCAATGAGCCACACCATAACTAAACCGATAATTCCACCAATTACAGAGAGTATAACAGCTTCAAACAAGAACTGAAACAAAATAAATTTATTTTTAGCTCCTAATGATTTTTGAATTCCGATTAAATTGGTTCTTTCTTTCACGGAAACAAACATAATATTGGCAATTCCGAAACCACCAACTAAGAGAGAAAACCCGGAAATAATCCATCCCACCACATTCATTTGTCCCATAATTTCATCAATCATATCTGTAAAACCGGAAAGCACATTGATAAAGAAATTGTCAATTTCAGATGATTTTAAGCCTCTAAAGTTTCTGAGTTTCTGAGTGATTTCACCTTTAAAACCTTCCATATCGATACCTTTTTCAGGCTTTATCAAAATGGCAGGTGTGAGCATAGTGCTATTTTCGCCGTATAATCTTCTAATAAAATTCATCGGAATAAAAACTGCATTATCACGACTATCACCAAAAGTTGAAAAACCTTGCTTTTGAGTTACTCCAATCACAGTGAAACGTTGACCATACATACGAACTTTCTTTCCAAGAGCTTGTTCAGGACTATCAAATAAACCATTAGAAACTTCGTAACCCAAAATAATTACTCCGGTTCCGGAATTAGATTCCGATTCGTTAAAAAATCTTCCTTGCTCAATTTTTATTCCGTCAATTCCATCAAATTCGTTGGTAGTTGGTGTTACACGAACAGAACTTACGGTTCTTTCTTCAAACTTGATGTTTTCGTTTCGAGTAAAAAGGTTGAAAGCAATTTTATCTACACCGTTTAAGGAACGTTTTAAATACTCAAATTCTTCATAGGTTACATTTGGAAATTGTTCTCTTTTCCAACTCGGCACTTCACTTGGCCCAAATGGAAAACGTAATAAGTAAACCGTATTTTTATCCAAATCTCCTAAATCTCCTTTGATCTTTTGGTCTAAAGAATCTACCGCAGCCAAAACAGCAATGATGGAAAAAATTCCAATTGTTACTCCAAGCAACGACAAAAAAGTACGCAATTTATTGTTTCGCAACGCATTCATTGCAAAATTGAAACTTTCTTTGAGCAAACGAAGATAAAGAAGCATAGAATTTTTCTTAATTGTAAATATAGTTATTGGTAGTTTAAGTTGCTATTTTGTTACAAAAAAACACGTCTTTTTTGACTTCTTTTATCAGAATACATTGTTGCATTAGACCTATCTCAACTGCAAACCAAAATCACATGATTTTCAACAAGAAAAAATATCAAAAAAAGAAAAAACTAATCTCACATTCCTTTGAAAGTTAAACAGACAAATAGTACTTTTGCACCTTCAAAAAACAACAACACAATGACAACTACAAAAACCATTCAATCTGCTTTAATTTCAGTGTTTGACAAAACCGGATTAGAGCCAATTGTAAAGCAATTACACAGCCAAAATGTAACCATTTATTCGACTGGTGGAACGGAAGAATTTATAAAAAATTTAGATATTCCGGTCGTTCCTGTGGAAGAAGTTACTTCTTATCCATCTATTTTAGGAGGAAGAGTAAAAACGCTTCACCCAAAAGTCTTTGGCGGAATTTTAAACCGTCAAGACAACCCAAGCGATGTGGAAGAAATGAAAGCCTTCGAAATTCCGCAAATTGATTTGGTGATTGTGGATTTGTACCCGTTTGAAAAGACAGTCGCTTCAGGAGCATCAGAATCAGAAATCATCGAAAAAATTGATATCGGTGGAATTTCGTTAATTCGTGCTGCTGCAAAAAATTTCAAAGACACTGTTATTGTTGCTTCTGTGAATGAATACAATTATTTATTGGATTTGATTTCATCCCAAAATGGTTCAACTACTTTAGAACAAAGACGTCATTTGGCTACAAAAGCTTTTCACGTTTCTTCGCATTATGATTCGGCTATTTTTAATTATTTTAATACCGACGAAACGGTTTATAAAGAAAGTATCGAAAATGGTCAAGTGCTTCGCTATGGCGAAAATCCACATCAAAAAGGATTTTTCTTTGGTGATTTTGATAAAATGTTCACCAAATTGCACGGAAAAGAATTGTCTTATAACAATTTATTAGATGTTGATGCGGCTGTGAATTTGATTTTGGAATTTAAAGAAAATGATCCCACTTTTGCAATTTTAAAACACAATAACGCGTGCGGAATTGCAACAAGAAGTTCGATGAAACAAGCGTATTTAGATGCTTTGGCAGGTGATCCAACTTCTGCTTTTGGTGGTGTTTTAATTGCAAATGGAAAAATTGACAAAGAAACTGCTTTAGAAATCAATCAATTATTTTGTGAAGTTGTTATAGCAACAAGTTATGATGATGAAGCAGTTGTTATCTTACAGGAAAAGAAAAACCGTATTATTTTAATTCAGCACGAAGTTGAATTACCAACTAAACAAATCAGAACTTGTTTAAACGGATTATTAATCCAAGATAAAAACAACATTACAGACAATAAAGAAGGTTTAAAAACCGTTACCCTTACAACACCTACTAATCAAGAAATTGAAGATTTACTTTTCGCCTCAAAAATCTGCAAAAACACGAAGTCGAATACAATTGTATTTGCCAAAAACGGACAATTAATTGCTTCCGGAACGGGACAAACTTCACGTGTAGATGCTTTAAAACAAGCAATCGAAAAAGCAAATACTTTTGGTTTTGATTTAAATGGTGCAGTGATGGCAAGTGATGCATTTTTTCCGTTTCCGGATTGTGTAGAAATTGCTCATCATGCTGGAATAACCGCTGTTATTCAACCTGGTGGATCAATTAAAGATGAGTTGAGTATCAACTATTGCAACGAAAATAAAATTGCAATGGTATTTACAGGAACACGTCATTTTAAACATTAATTTTTTTACCTTTGTACGTTACAATTTTATAAACCTAATTAACCCTAAACAAACGTATGGGATTTTTTGATTTCATGACCGAGGACATCGCCATTGACCTTGGTACCGCAAATACCTTAATTATTCATAATGATAAAGTAGTAATTGACTCTCCGTCGATTGTAGCTCGTGACAGAATATCGGGAAAAATTATCGCCGTTGGAAAAGAAGCCAACTTAATGCAAGGTAAAACGCATGAAAACATTAAAACAATTAGGCCACTAAAAGATGGTGTAATTGCCGATTTTGATGCATCTGAAAAAATGATCAGTATGTTTATCAAAAGTATTCCGGCACTAAAAAAACGTTTGTTCACTCCTGCTCTACGTATGGTGGTTTGTATTCCATCCGGAATAACTGAAGTAGAAATGCGTGCTGTAAAAGAATCCTGTGAACGCGTAAACGGAAAAGAAGTTTATTTGATTCACGAACCAATGGCCGCAGCTATCGGTATCGGTGTTGACATTATGCAACCAAAAGGAAATATGATTGTTGATATCGGTGGCGGAACAACTGAAATTGCCGTTATCGCTTTAGGCGGAATTGTGTGTGACAAATCGGTTAAAATTGCCGGTGATGTTTTCACGAATGATATTGTTTACTACATGCGTACGCAACACAACTTGTTTGTGGGAGAAAGTACTGCAGAAAAAATAAAAATTGAAATTGGTGCCGCTATTGAAGAGTTAGACACGCCACCGGATGAAATGTCGGTTCAAGGTCGTGACTTATTGACCGGAAAACCAAAACAAGTTGATGTTTCTTATCGTGAAATTGCCAAAGCATTAGACAAGTCAATCCAACGAATTGAAGATGCTGTGATGGAAACTTTATCGCAAACTCCACCGGAATTAGCCGCTGATATTTACAACACCGGAATTTATCTTGCTGGTGGTGGTTCAATGTTACGCGGATTAGACAAACGAATTTCGCTTAAAACAGATTTACCGGTTTACATTGCCGAAGATCCGTTGAGAGCCGTTGTTCGTGGTACCGGAATTGCATTAAAAAACATCAACAAGTTCAGAAGTATTTTAATCAAATAATCAGTTTTACTGATATTTACGCTAACGGAATTACCAATCTGAATCACTGAAACATGCAGCAGATATTTATTTTTATCATAAAAAACAGTACAAGGCTACTGTTTTTGCTGCTTTTGGTCATTTCGTTATTACTCACAATTCAATCACATTCGTATCATCGAAGTAAAGTAATTAATTCGGCTAATTTTGTTACCGGAGGTGTTTATGAACGCATCAATTCAGTGAACGAATATTTGAATTTAAAAACAGAAAACGAAGGTTTAGCCAACGAAAATGCTCGTTTAAAAAGCTTACTTTACAACAGAAAAGATACAACCAAAATCATAGACAAAGAATTACTGAGCAGTTTTGGAAACTATAAAGTGATTCAGTCAAAAATCATCAATAACTCCTATAACGTTCATGAAAATTTCCTAACCATCAATTCGGGAACTGCTAAAGGCGTTAAATCAGACATGGGCGTTGTAAACAGCAAAGGAATTATTGGAATTGTAGAAAACACTTCAAAAAATTATGCTACCGTTATCAGCATTTTGAATGTAAGATCACAAATCAATGCCAAAATCAAAAAAACGAGTCATTTTGGAACATTAACTTGGAATGGAAAAAACACAGGTTATGTTCAATTAATTGATGTTCCAAGATTGGCTTCTGTTAAAAAAGGAGATACAATTGTAACAGGAGCTCAATCGATTATTTTTCCTGAAAATGTGAACATTGGAACGATTCATAAAATTTACACAGACGATAAAACCAACTATTTCACCATCGATGTGAAATTGTTTAACGACATGACAAGTTTAGGTCATGTTTATATTATTGAAAATATAGACCGTAAAGAAATTTTAGAATTAGAAAATCAAAACCAAAATGAATAGTACGGTAATCATCAATATTATTCGTTTTGTTTTGCTGATTTTGGCTCAGGTAGCTATCTTCAGTAAGATCAATTTTTTGGGTTATGTGAATCCTTATCCTTACATTCTTTTTATTTTACTTTACCCAGTTAACAGCAATAAAAACGGACTTTTGTTAGCCAGTTTTTTATTAGGAATTACGATGGATATGTTTAACAACTCCGGTGGCGTTCATGCAGCATCTTGCTTAACATTAGCCTACTTACGACCTTCGTTTTTTAAATTTTCTTTTGGATTGAGTTATGAATATCAAACCGTAAAAATCAACGAAAGACTTACGCCGGAACGGTTTTCATTTCTGCTGATTTCGGTTTTAACACATCACATTATTTTCTTTTTATTAGAAATATTCCGATTTAGTTTTTTCTGGGATATATTGCTTCGAACCATTTTGAGTACTATCTTTACACTGATACTTTGTATTTTACTCATCTATATGTTTAAGCCCACGAAAAATTGAGAAAAGCTATTTTACCATCCTTGATAATTTTTGTAACCCTTGCCATTTTGGCGAGGTTATTCTATTTGCAGATAATTGACGACGAATACAAATTAAAATCGGAAAACAACGCCATTAAAATTGTTTATGAATATCCCGAACGCGGCTATATTTATGACAGAAAAGGAAAACTTTTGGTTGCCAATCAGCCTTCGTATGACATCATGGTAGTTCCGAGAGAGATTAAAAATTTGGATACTTTAAAATTTTGTGAATTAGTCGATATTACAAAAGAAGAATTTGATAAAAAAATCAACAAAGCAATTGTATATAGTCCGCGATTGCCCTCTGTTTTCTTACCACAATTAAATAAAAAAGAATTTGCTGCTTTTCAGGAAAAAATCAGAAAATTTGAAGGTTTTTATATTCAAAAACGTTCTCTTAGAGATTATCAAGTGAATGTTGGAGCGAATGTTTTTGGGTTTATTACACAAGTAAATCCGGCAATGATTGAAAAAAACCCTTATTACAGAAGTGGTGATTTAATTGGTAGACAGGGTGTTGAAGAACAATATGAGGAATTTTTAAGAGGCAAAAAAGGTGTAAAATATATTCAAAGAGATAAATTTAACCGAGATATTGGTCCGTATAAAGAAGGAATTTTTGACACAATTTCAAAACAAGGTGATGATATCACTTTGACTTTGGATATTGATATTCAAAAATATGGCGAGGAACTTATGAAAAATAAACGTGGTGGAATTGTTGCAATTGAACCACAAACCGGGGAAATTTTAGCATTAATTTCAGCACCAACCTACGACCCTGCTCTTTTGGTAGGAAGACAACGCTCTAAAAACTATACTCAACTTTATAACGATAGTATTGCCAAACCACTATATGACAGAGGTTTATTAGCAGAATATCCTCCAGGCTCACCATTTAAAATTTTAACCGCTTTAATTGGTTTGCAAGAAGAAGTAATTGATGAACAAACTACTTTTTTCTGCAGAAGAGGATTTAGTTACGGAAACCGTTTTATGAAATGCCACGATTCAGGCGGATTTAGTTTGAATGCAGGAATTTATAGTTCTTGCAACACTTACTTTGCCAATACGTATAAAAAAATTATTGAAAAATATCCAAAACCAGCTTATGGTGTGGATGCTTGGAGTAATCATTTAAAAAGTTTTGGGTTAGGAAATTTTATGGGTTATGATTTACCTCCAGGACGAAAAGGAAATGTTCCCACTTCAAAATTATACGACAAATATTATTCTGCCGGTGGATGGAAAAGCACTACTATCATATCGAATTCTATTGGTCAAGGAGAAGTCTTGATGACGCCAATTCAATTGTGCAATGTAATGTGTGCGGTTGCTAATCAAGGTTATTACTATACCCCTCACGTAATCAAAAAAATAAAGGACCATACCATTGATAAAAAATTCACAACCAAACATCAAACCACAATAGACAAACAGTATTTTCCACCTGTTATACAAGGTATGTTTGACGTTTATAACAAAGGAACAGCCTCCCGATTACAAGTAAAAGGTATTGAAATTTGTGGAAAAACCGGAACGGCAGAAAACTTCACCAAAATAAACGGACAGCGAGTGCAATTGACTGACCACTCTATTTTTGTGGCTTTTGCACCAAAAGATAACCCGAAAATCGCTATTGCTGTATTTGTTGAAAATGGTTATTGGGGAGCTCGGATTGCAGGACCAATTGCCAGTTTGATGATCGAAAAATATTTGACTGATAAAATCACACGAACAGACTTAGAGAAAAAAATTCTCAATTCAAGTTTAGAAAGTGAATATGCAAAAGTGTTAAGTGGTGAACCCTTTAGAATTAATCATTAATGAAAAATCAAAGCGTAACCAGCAATTTAGATTGGATTACCGTTCTATTATACTTCATTTTAGTAATAATGGGATGGGTAAATATCTTTTCTACTTCTATTCCGATAGAGTTTACCGAATTTGATTTTAGTGACTATTACGGAAAGCAACTTCTTTTTATCATTCTGAGCATTCCATTAATCATTGTCATTTTAACGATTGATGCCAAAGTGTATGAGAAATTTTCATTTGTTTTTTACATCATAGGAATTGTTCTTCTCTTAGGATTGTTTGTATTCGGAAAAACCGTAAAAGGACAAACAAACTGGTATGGATTTGGTCCGTTTAGTTTCCAACCATCCGAAATTGCAAAAACAGCTGTTGCACTTCTTTTGGCAAAATATTTAAGTGACTCACAGGTTTTTCTAAAAAATTTGAATCACCAACTCATTGCATTTGCCATCATTGGTTTACCAGTTTTATTGATTTTGATGCAACCGGATGCCGGAAGTGCCATGATTTTCTTGTCTTTAATCTTAGTTCTCAATCGAGAAGGATTGCCTGAGTGGTATCTTTGGACAGGATTTATAGCCGTTGTGCTGTTTTTTACAGCCTTGCTTATTCAGCCCATGTATATTTTAATTGGGATTGTGTTAATTATGATTTTTCATTACCTAAGAGCCAGAAGAGTTGACCGAAATCCATTAGCCTATTTAATTGTTTTTGTTGCAGCAACCGCTTTTGTTCTTTCGGTAGGTTTTGTTTTTGATAATGTTTTAGAACCTCATCAAAAAGACAGAATTAATGTTTTATTTAGTGACAACGTCGATTTAAAAAATGAAGGATATAACCTCAACCAATCCATGATTGCCATCGGTTCCGGCGGATTAATTGGAAAAGGTTTTATGGAAGGAACGCAAACAAAAGGCGGTTTTGTACCTGAACAACACACCGATTATATTTTTACAACCGTTGGTGAAGAATGGGGATTTGTGGGCTCAACAGTTGTTATACTGCTATTTGTGACACTCTTATTTCGTATTATTTATTTAGCAGAACAACAAAAAACCAAATTCAGTCGAGTTTACGGCTATTGTGTTGCCACGATATTGTTTACCCATTTTTTTGTAAACATAACGATGCTTATTAAACTTTTTCCAACCATTGGTGTGCCACTACCCTTCTTTTCGTATGGTGGTTCAAGTTTATGGTCGTTTACAATTTTATTGT